>JBCDJJ010000001.1:0-103983 GCA_038747915.1 Planctomycetota bacterium
CAGTCTCAGCGGTGGATCGACCGACTCCGGGACTTGGGTGCCACTGGCGGCTTGCCCGCCAGTGTTCAAGGGCTTTGGCGTTCGCACTGGTGGGCAAGCCACCAGTGGCACCCGCGACGAATTGACTTGGAACGCACTAGGGCAGGCGGCGGACCGCGGTCGCGATGCCGCGTGCGGGCACCGTGATGGAGAATGCTTCTCCATCTGCGGTTTCGACGGCGACGGTTCGGTCCGCGGTCAGGGTGTTGACGATGACGACCGAGTAACCGCCGTCTGGCAGGACGAAGGCGAGCGCACGGATGTCGGGGTCGCTCTGCACGACTCCGAATCGTGTCACACGGCTTCCGGCGACATGTGAGCCCGGGTGCGCGGCCTGGGACACCTGCGCCATGGCGTAGAACTCGCGCTCGAACCGCACATCTTCCCAGGTGTCGGTGTTGATGGTGGCGAGTCCGACGCCCTGTGAGTCTTCGCGGAGGGTGGGGCCGAAGTCTTGATCGAGGACGAGGTTCCACTCGAGCGCGACGGAGGCGCCGCTCGCGATGCCGCCCATCCAGTTGTAGCGGAGCCCGAAGTCGACATCGGGCCACCATGACCCGCGGTTCGCGCCCCATGCGGTGAGCTCGGTGGTGTAGATGAGCTTGTCGGGGTATTCGCCGGTGATCTGCGCGTAGGTGGCGCGCATGTCGTCATCGTTGCCGAAGTAACAGTGCCACGCCGAGCCTGTGGCGTAGGGCCCGGCGATCGGGTCGTCGAAGACCGAGCGGACCGCGTCGATCGGACTTTGGGACGGGTCGTCCCACGGCGGGGCGACATCGAAGGGGTTGAGCAGCCAGTTGTGGTCGTGGACGACGATCTCGGTGTTGAAGCCCTGGGCGTCGAGCATCGGGCCGAGTTGCTTGATGACCTCGATCTGATCGCCGGATGTCATGCGCATGCACGGGTAGTCGGCGGTGTCGAACTCCGGCTCGTTCTGGAGTGTGAGCGCGTTGATCTGGATGCCGACCGCGTCGTACGCCTCGACGAACTTGAGGAGGTACTCGGCGAAGACACCGAAGAACTCTGGTTTGAGCCGATTGGTCATCTGCTGGGCGAGGTCGAGACCGGTGAGCCCGGTGAGCTTGCCGCTGGTCTTCATCCATGCCGGTGGGCTCCAGGGAGAGCCCATGATCTCGATGCTGGGGTTGATAGAGAGGGCCTGGTGGAGCTGCGGGACGATGTAGGCGAGATCGTGACTGATCGAGAAGCCGGCCAGGTCGGGCGTACTGCGGTCGGCGTAGGTGTAGTAGGTGGGGGTGGCGGTGAAGTCTGAGGAACCGATCGGTTTGCGGAGGTAGGAGAAGCCGGCGCCGTTCTGCCGGCAGAAGAGTCGGTCCGTGGTCCAGGCATACAGCTCAGGGTTGTTGATGGAGAGCTGGTGCAGCAGGTAGGCCGAACCATCGGTCATCGCGGCCCCGATGCCCTTGACGGGGTGCAGTGTGGATGCGCGGTTGATCTGCACCCTCCACTCGGCGCTGATCGGTGCTGTTTGCACCGCGAGGGGCGGTTGCTCGGAGAACAGCAGGTAGCCGTCGTCTTGGCTCTCGTCGAACGGGTTGGCATCGCCGTAGGGGAGCAGGGCGGCGTCACGTGCGTCGCCATCGGAGTTGCTGGTGAGCCAGACCCGCACGGTGTCCGGGGCCGGCAGTGCTCCGGGCAACTGCACCAAGAACTCGGTGAGGTCGAAGGCATCGGGGGTTCCGTCGCCGAGCACATCGGCACCGGTGTCGCCCACGTCGAGGAGGCTGAGGAACGCCGCGAGGTCGAGTGTGGTGACGAGCCCGTCTTGATCGGCGTCGAGTTCGGATGCGGGGGTGCCGGCACTCGCGACGGTCGCATGAGCGATCAGCGGTGCCATCAGCATGGGGCACACGATGGAGCGTGCGGGCGTGTTCACAGGATCATCCTTTCACGGCCCCAGCGGTGAGTCCAGAGATGAACTCGCGCTGAAGGAACAGAAACAGCACCATCACGGGTGCGATCGAGACGAATGTGGAGGCCATGATCAGCCCATAATCGGTGCCGTAGAGCCCGCGGAGCTGGGCGACGAAGACAGCGAGCGGGAACTTGTCTTCGTTGGTGAGGATGACCTGTGGCAATAGGAAGTTGTTCCATGCGCCGAGGAACGAAATCAGAACGAACGCGCTCGTCATCGGGCGGAGCAGGGGGAGCGCAATCGAGAAGAACGCTCTGTACTCGCCGCATCCGTCGATTCGTGCGGCTTCGAGCAGTTCGGTGGGGACTGAGCTGATCGATGCTTGGCGGAAGAGAAAGACGCCGAAGGCCGGGGCCGCTGCGGGGAGGATCAGGCCCGCGTAGGTGTCGAGCAGCCCGAGCCGGAAGAGCATGGTGTAGAGCGGCGCGAGGAGCAGCGGCCCCGGGATCACCAGCGCGGCCAGCACGGTTGCGAAGACGGCTCGGCGGCCGACGAATCTGTGCTTCGCGAGGGTGTAGCCGGCCATCGCAGCGGTGACCGTGGCGAGGCTCGCGGAGGCGGCGGAGAAGAAGATCGAATTCAGGAGCGGTTGGATGACATCGAGTTCGACGAACAATCGGATGTAGTTGCCGAGTCCTACTCGGGACCAGTCGACGCCAAGAGCACCATTACCCGCCGGCAAGAACATCCCGAGTGCGCCCGGGCCGGGTTCTCGCACCGAGACGCAGAGCATGTACACAAAGGGCAGGAGGACGATCAGCGCCCCGGTGTACAGCAGGAGATGCTGAGTCGTTCTCCCGACAATCTCGCGTGGTGTGTTCCTCACGATGTCGCCTTCTCTCCGGAGAGTGTGCGCTGCGCGAGCGCGAAGACGATGAGGATGACCGCGAGGACCCATCCGATCGCGGCGGCGTATCCGAGATCACCGGACTGGAATCCCCACTGGTAGAGGTACATGACGATGGTGAGGCCACGGTTGTCTGGTCCGGGTCCGCCGTTGAGCATGATCCACGGGAGTTCGAATAGCTGCATGGAGCCGATGATCGAGAGCAGCACGACGAAGGATCCCACGGGGCGGATCGCGGGCACTGTCACGTGAAGGAATCGCCGCCAGGGCCCGGCACCATCGATCGAGGCGGCCTCGAGGAGTGAGCGATCGACGCTTTGGAGCGCGGCCAGGAAGTAGACCATGTTGAACCCGGTGTACATCCAGAGCGCCGCGAGGATGAGGGCCGGGAGCACGAATCGGGTGAGCCATGGGAACTCGGGGTCGAAGGAGAATGGGAGGCCGGTCCATCCGCGTGCCGAGTCGGCGAACGAGGCGAGTGCGGTGTTCAGGAGGCCGGTGTCTTTTTCGAACACGATCTGGAAGAGCAGCGCCGCGAACACGAGGCCCACGAGCACGGGCGCGAAGTACACGAGGCGGAGGAAGGCGCGGCCGGCGATGCTGTCGGAGTTCAGGGCCATCGCGAGCGCGAGCGAGAGCGGGAGTTGGAGGAAGACCGAGCCCGCTGCGAAGATGAATGTGTTGCGGAGGGCGGTCCAGAAGTCCGGATCACGGAGCAGGAAGGCGAAGTTATCGAGGAAGACGAAGTCGCTCACGGCTGGTCCCGCTGTGGCGCGCATCGAGAGTCCGATGGAGCCGATGAGTGGGCCGAGCATGAACGCGCCGAACACGGCGACGAAGGGTGCCACGAACACGTAGGGGGCAATGCCGGGTCCGAGTTTGGAGGCTGTCGCGCTCACCGCTGCCGGCCGCCGATGAATGGGCTTCTCTCGATGACGCGGGCGAGCTTCTCGCTCGAGCGCTCCAGGTACTCACGAGCGATGGGTTCGAGCAGCGCGGGGTCGTAGGTCTGGGTCTGTTCGGCGTGCTCGAGCAGACGCATGCCCACCGCTTGGAGCTCGGATTGTGCGGCACGGAGGTATGGCGAGTTGGCTCGGTGCGGGACGTCTGGTGCGAGCTTGATCAGGAGGCTTCCGATGGGTTGGCCGCCGTAGTACTCATCGGGCTGATGGTAGAACGATGAGGACCAGAGTGAGCGAACGGGTGAAATCACCCCTGCCTGCTCCCACGTCACTTTGGCCGGCTCCGGCGAGAAGTACAGCTCGACCGCGAGTTCCCATGCTTGGTCGATACGCTCGGACGAGGTTGGTATCGCGAGCATGGTTCCACCGTAGACCGATGTGCGTCTGCCGCCGGGTTCCCACGCCGGCAGCGCGATGAGACGGACGCGGCCGGCGGCATCGGGCACATCGTTCTTCCACACACCGGTCATCCAGTCTGGCGCGAGGTAGGCGATTGCATCGCCGCGTGCCTTTCGCCGATTGCCCGTGTCGCTGAAATCCGGGATCTCGGTGGCGACGCGGTTGGGGCCGATGCACCACGACACCGCGGTGGCGAGCACGCGTGGGTTGGGGCCTTCGTGCAGCACGGGCAGGCCGCGGTGGTCGAAGAGGCGTCCACCCGCCTGGCGGAGGAGCAGCTCCGTGTACCCGGCGTGGCTTGGCCAGTAGGACAGCAGGTAGTGATCGGGGCGGCCATCCTCGTCTTGATCGATGTCGAGCAGGGGTCGGAGTGCTTGGAAAAAGTCGGTCCATGTTTCGACGTTGTCGAGCGACAGACCATAGTGTGAGATCAGGTCGTGGCGCACGATCAGGCCGACGGGGTGGACATCGTGCGGCAGCCCGAGTTGGACCCCGCTGTGTTGCCACGCGGCGAGCGACGGGCCGTTGATCTGGTCGAGGAGATTGGCATCCCGAAGTCGATCGTCGAGGGGGACGAGGCCGACCTTGTCCGCGGGGCCCCGAAAGAGCTGGCCGGCTGAGACGTACTCGATCTCGAAGAGATCGGCCATTGGGGTTCCCGAGAACAGCCCGGAGCGCACGCGCTGGAGCAGCGCGTCGATACTGATCCTGGTCAGACCGACCTCGATGCCGTGATTGACTTTGTATTGTTCGAGCAAAGATTCGTAGGCCATCGCGTGCTCGCGTGCGAAGACCCACATCTCGAACTCGCGCCGGTCGTTCGAGGGTCGAGCCGCAAGAAGACCCCCCGCGATGGCTGCGGCTGCCATCATTGCTGACAGCGGGAGCGAGACACCGGCCATCGAGCGCACGGACTCGACAAGCCGGTGCATCAACGTGGTGCCTCCGCGGCCTGGACGGCTTCACGGGCATCAGGCTGCGCGGTGACCGAAAGGCGCCGGACAGCGATGGCCTCGTCGCGCCTGCCATCTCCGCCGCGCGTAGACAGGACCACCCGCCCTTGAGTGGTTGCTGGGAACGCATCAAGCCGGAGCCGGCTCCAGCCCGGGCTGCGTGCGATGCTCTCCATCGGCCAGCTCTTCTCGGCGAGACGGAGCGTCTCGCCGGGGCGATCCGGATCGACTATCTCCAGGCGCAGGTCGACGTATTGATCGTCTGGGGTCGGGTTGGTGAGCACGATGTCCGCCTCGATGCGGAGTGCTTGGTTGAGTTCGAGTTCGAGGTCTTGCCAGAGGCCGCTGTTGCGATTCATCACCACACCGTGCTTGGTGCGATCTGATGGGCGAACGGAGCCCCAGCTCTTCCAGACATCGTCGTCGCAGGGTTGCACTTCGGTGCATTTTACCAGTTCGAAGTCCGTTGTTGTCGCAACCCGAGGCGGGCCCTCCGCGCTGTGGGAGGTCCTTGTGATCGGGCAGTTGCTGGGGCGTTGAGCATCTGCGGTGTGGAACCACGCGACCGCTCGGTTGGCGCCATCGTGACCGAGCACGGCGACACCGATCTGTGCATCGTCGCCGATGTTTTCCGTGGAGATGTTCTCATGGCCGGAGACACCGCCAGCGCCGTGGTAGGCGAGCACGGCTTGTTGGGTGGAGGGATCTGTGGTCATCGAGAGTGTGACGGGGAACCCGGTGGCTGCGAGCACGCGCTCTCGTGTTGAACCACCGGCGGACGCTCGATCCGCCATGATGATCCGCCCGTCCGGGAAGGCGTGGATGAAGATGTGCGGTGCTGAGTCGCTCGTTCCGGTGCGGAGCATCACACCCGCTTTGGCGTACCGATCGTTCGCATCAAAGCGTGTGAGTGTGACGGAGATATGCTCCTCGGGCTCGGCGGGGCGGTTCAGGAATGTGAAGCTGTCGGATGTGGCCCAGATGTCGTGACCGCCGCCGGCGACGATGAAGCCGTCGTGTGTCGTGGCCACGGATCCACGGCCGACTTCTCCGACATCGGTGATCGAGAGCGATCCTGCGGATCTGGTGCCGAATGGACCGGGGTCGGTGCTTCGGATACGCGGCATCGGGATCGAGGGAGTGGCGTCGGCGGTCATGACGCGGCGAAACTCCTCGTCGATCGCGAGTTCGATGTCTCGAAGCCCCTCGAAGGCGCCGAGGATCTCTTCATAGCTCGATTCGTACGGATCGATTCGCCACGGCTCGGCGTTGGTCACCATGTACCAATTGTGCGGGTGCACACCGGCCTCGGGCTTGAGCAGTTTGTACGACCAGATGGTCGCCCCCCATCCGCGGTCGGAGAACAGGTCGAACTGTCGGCGTGCCATTCGTGCGCCACCGACGTGCTCGAAGATTGGGTTGAACTCGCCCACGAAGAGCCAAGCATCCCATTCTTGGAGCATCGCGGTGCGCTGCTCGACGGTGGATCGCTCGAATCTGGCGTGCTGCATGAGCGATCTGGGTTCACCACCGAAGATCCCGGGGTAGTAGTGCTCTGTAAAGCCGACGCTTTCCCAGCCATGGGCGGTCGCGGGGCCGTAGATTTCGATGCCGCTGAGCGATCCGGGGACGATGATCGGCGTGACCGAATCGATTTCCCGGACTGCTTTGACGAGTCGATCCATGAGCGCAACGAGTGCATCATCATGCGATGCGTCGAAGCGTCCGTACGGCTCGTTCAAGAGGTCGTAGACAGCAACCGCGGGGTGATCGCGGTAGCGGTGGGCGAGGGCGCGCCACAAGGCAACGGTGCGGTCTTGTGCGCTGGTATCTGTCCAGAGTGTGTTGTGCCCGGTGCGACCCGTGGGGGCATCGGTGCTCTGCCCGCCGGGCGCGCCGTGGAGGTCGAGCACGACGTACAGGCCCGTTCGTTCGGCGTGATCGACAACCCAGTCGATCCACCGGAAGGCATCGTCGCGGAGTGTGCCGGGTGAGTCGGCTGATTCGAGCACCGAGTAGTGGATCGGGAGTCGGACGCAGTTCATGCCGAAGGAGCGGATGATGTCGAAGTCGTCGGCGCGCATGAAGTTCTCGCGCCAGGCGTCGATGAGATTCTGGGCTCGTTCTGCGCCGAAACGCTGTGTGAACAGCTCGATCACATCGTGCTGCGAGGGGAGTGTGGGGCTGCCCCATCCGAGCATCCATGGTTCGATGAGCAGCCAGCCGCCGAGGTTCACGCCGCGCAGCAGAAGCGGCTCGCCCTTGGCGTCGAGCAGGGTTCTCCCGTCGAGCGCCGGCTGTGGCACACGATCCTCGGCGCGTGCTGGGCTGACGGCGATCGCGAGCACAGCGGCGATGAGGAGTCCGAACGTCCGTCTGCGAAGCATGGTGACCCCAGAGTTTGTGGGTATCGCCCCCGCGGTGGTTCGCGAAGGTTCCTGACTCTCTGAAACGCGACCCCGAGCCGCCAGACCCGGAGCCGCTACCTATAGGCGTTCCGATGTGCGATGAGACTCAGAGCCCGGTGAGGAAGACACTGAGATCGAATGCGTCGAGTGTGCCGATCTCGGGGACGAGGTCCAGGGAGGTGCCATCGCTCAGGCCCGAGATGAAACCGTTGACATCGTCGACATCGCGGTCTCCATCGAGATCGAAGTCACCGAGTACGAAGACTGTGAAGTTGTCGAAGGTGGCCGCCTCGAGTTCTGCAGCGGTGCCGCTCGAGTTACTGAAGGTGAGCACCGGCCGCACGAGTTGGGCGCCCGCGGGTGCGACTGCTGTGAACACGAGTGTTTCGTAGCCGGCGCCGGGGTTCTCGACGACCTCGACCGTGTCGACCTGGAGGGGTGTTTCTTGGCTCTCGAGATCGCGGAACTCGAAGCCGAATGTGGTGACCGCGTCGTAGTTGTCCTCGGCCTGGAAGTCGACGCGTGTGAGGTACGTTGCGCCGGGTGTTGCTGGCACACTAATGAGGAAGGCGCCGCCCTCGTTGTCGGCGATGTCCGCGAAGAGCACGCCGTGGCCGGGGTTGCCGTTGGGGAAGAAGTTGTCGAACGCAACGGCTCCGAAGGTGCCCCAGCCATCACCGAAGGAGCCATCCTCGAAGAGGTCCTCGAGGCCGGCGTTAAAACCGATGTCGGGAGAGAACTTCTGCAGCACCAGGTCGTCGATGGTGACAGCCTCGCCGTTCTCGGGGTTTGGTCCGTCGCGGTCGGGGACGGGGCGCCCGGTGAGTCCGGCGAGCGGGCGGACGAATACGGTGCCGGCCGGCGCGGTTGCGGTGACCTCGAACCGCTCGTAGCCGGCGAGATTTTCGGAGACGACGGGGACGCGAACAACAGACAGGGGCGCCACGATGGTTGGCGGGCTGGCATCGTTGCCGATCTGGCCGTCGCTCCCGTCGTAGAACTCGAGCGCAAGGAAGAGTTCGACCTCGCCCGTGTCGGTGCCCTGCACCACGGCGCCCTCGGTCGCGATGTGCGCGTAGAAGGTGTAGGTCTCATTCGGGACCGCTGCGATGCCCTGTTGGAACACCGCGGCTTCGAGCGTATCGCCGTCGGCGGCATCGATGAAGGCGTGGTTGGGGGTTTGGAACGGGTTGAAGTTGACCGGATCCTCCCCGAAGTTGTAGGTGCCGCCGGAGATGTTCCAGAAGTCGGCGAAGAATCCGACCGCGTCGTTGAGGTTCGCGAGACTCGGGTTGACGAGACGGTTCGTTGTCGCCGAGTTGGCACGAAGTTCGGCTTCGTCGAAGGTTGCACCCTCACCGCCGAGGCCGACGGGCGCGAACGGGTCGACATCGAAGGCGATCACCGGCCGCACGAAGGCCGTGCCCGCGGGCGCGACTCCGGCGACGCCGACAGAGTTGAAGTACGCGCCACCGATCGATCCTTCCCCGGTGATCTCGACGGTGCGTGATCCCACGAGGGTCTGGTCGTCAGCGGCATAGAACTCCAGTCCGAAGAAGGTGTCGGCGAAGTCGCCGAATGAGTCTTCAAACTGGTAATTGGTTTCGAAGTTTGCAGCGATCTGGAACTGGTACTCGACGCCCTCTTCCGCGGGGATGCCCTTTTGGAAGACCTCGCCGGCGTTGTTCAGGTTGTCGCCGAAGAAGCTCTGATGCCCGCTGGTGCCCACGCCGGGTTCAAAGTTGAAGAAGTTGAGCGGGCCGGAGCTGAAGCTGGGGTCGTCGTTCCAGTTCGTGCCGTACTGGAAGAACACGCCGGCGGCGGCGCCGAGGGTGCTTAGGTCGAGTTGATCGTCGAAGCGCGGGTTGCTGAGAAGGTTCGTCGGGTCATCGATGGCGACCAGGACCGCTTCGGTGATGGATAAGCCGGCCTCGCTCGCGGCTCCAGCGGCGTTTGCGAACGCCACGGAGACGGTGACGGTTGCGGCGTCGCCCGGCGCGGTGGCGCGGATCCGGACACGGTCGCCGGCGGCGACCTTGGCAGGGTCGAGCGCGAGCTCATCGATTTGGAGCGACGACGTGGAGCTGTCGAAGAACTCGAGCCCGATGGTCACATCGGCGTCGAAGTTGGTGCCCGCATTGAGCTGCACCGAGAACTCGAAGGTCGTTCCCGGGGTGACGCTGATCCCGCCTTGTGAGATCAGGCCGAGGTTCCCGGCGGTTGAGCCATCGAGCACGCCGGCGCCGTCGATGGTGAGCGAGTCGGCGACCAAACCGCCACCGGGGTCTGCATCGGCGCCGGAGCCCAGACCGCCGGTGAACTCGGCGAAGCCGGTATTGCCGAGGGCTGTCCACGAGTCACCGAACGATGAATCGGTGTTGGTGTCGGTGAATAGCTGGTTGGTGACGAGGTTCTGTGCGGAGATCGACCCGCCGGCGAGCGCCGCGACGAATGCCGCTGCTGTCATGAACTTCATATTGCTCTTGCTCCTCGGGATCCAGAAACACATGCGGACCAGAATCTCGGTGGTGCCACGCATGACCACCGTGTTTTTGGGAAAGGCACAACAACCGCGGGAGGCGATCGACGCGTCGGTGTTCGCTCGAGAGCTTCGGGCTCAGGGCAGGGAGGATGAACTCGCTACGGGTTCGAGATCTTCGGGGTCATCGATCTGTCGGTCCGTCCATCCAAGCAGCAAGAAGATGTTGAACGACTCGTCTTCGCCTGTGTTTGGACTGAGCCGGAGGTACTCGTCGAATGGCACCACGCTCGTGTGCCCATCGGCGTAGGCGACGTTGATCGAGCGTCCACCGGATGCGGCGTGCGGTGCTTCGGCCTCGCGCCAGTCTGGGTAGACTATGTCGTAGTAGACCGCTGCCCGCGAGGCGTCAAGGATTGAAATCGTTCGGCGACCGAACCGCTTCAGGTAGGACTCGAGGTTTCTGATGGTGCGATCGAAGAAATCGCGATCTTGTTGATCACCGTTGCCGGTGGTGAATCCCGGGTCGATGATCCCGTTTCGTTGTGCCCAGCGTGTGATGTTCGTTCCTTCGAGATCAGCGATCACGGAGGCTTCGTCGATTGAGCCATGCACATTGAGGCGGTAGTTGTTGGTGACATCCTGAAGCCGGTCGGCGGATGCGAGGCGAACGTCGGCGGTCATCTCGCGGAACTCGATACCGCTTTGCGACTGGACGGCCGGACACCGGAAGAGTTCGCTGAACCGTCCGTCACCGAAAGTACCAACATCGGTGTAGGGAATCAGTAGGTCCTGAATCCAGGGGGCAAAGTCGAGTGGGCCTCGTGCTTGCCCTGCGGGGCCGATGTCTTCAACATCGGTCGTCTGTGAGCGTGCGAACGGCATGCGGTCATCGAGATCAATACTCGCTGACAGCGTCGCTGTGATTTGTTGCCGTTCGTTCACCTGGCACTGCACGTTGATCGCTGCGCCGCGTGCCGCCGAGAGCGCCGGAAGGAGCAGCCCGATCAGAAGCGCGATGACAGCCACCACGACCAGGAGCTCGATGAGCGTGAAGCCATGAGCATGGTGCCGGAGGGGCGATGTGCGGGTGCTTCGGTCAGGAGCCATTGGCGCTCCTCCTTTGAGTGTGATCGGGTGGCGTGTGCGGTGTGCTCGCCGGCTCCTCGACCTGGAGGCGGCTGCCATCTGGAAGCACTCGGACCGGCTCGCAGGGCGGGCCGGTCGTGTAGTTCACCTCGAAGAACGCCTGGAGTTCGAGGCGTACCGGTTCGGACCGGCCGGCACGGCCGGTGACGATCTCGCGTGCGAGCCAACGGCCCGCTGCGAAGCCGAGATCCGCAGCGGGCTGGCAGACGGCGGTGTACTTGGGGAAGGTGAAGCATCGAGACTGCTCGTCGTCGAAGCCGACGATCGACAGTTCTTCGGGGACACGGATGCCGAGTTCGAGCGTGCGTCGCATTGCGCCGACCGTTGCTGTGGGGTCCGTAAAGAAGATGGCGGTGGGGGGCGAGGGCAGGCTCATGAACCTGGAGACCGCGGCGGCGCCTCCATCGAGGTCCGCCACCATCACGATCTCGAGGTCCGGATCGGGCTCGATGGCGTACGCAGCGAGGGCCTCTCGGTAGGCCTCGAGGCGATCTTGGTGATCTCGGTCGAGCACGGAGTTCACCGCGACAGCGATCCGGCGGTGGCCGAGGTGGATCAGGTGTTCGACCGCGGCGTAGCTCTGGGGCCTTGAGTTGCAGTAGACATATCCGAGGTCGTCGGATGTGATCTGCTCGGCAACGACGACCACCGGGATTCCGTGTCCTGCGAGATCGGTCGCCATGTCGCGTGTGTGGTTATCGACGCGGAGTACGAGTCCTTCGATTGACCGGGTGCGGAGGAATGAAGCGACCGACTCACCAGGGCTGCGATCCTGAAGATCGAGCGTGGTGAGATCGAGCTTGTGCGCGCGTGCGGCTCGAGCGACACCGGACCAGATGACGGCGTCGTACCCACTGAATCGCGGCCCTGCGGGCTCGTTGAGGAAGCAGATGCCGATCGCGCCGGGCTGCGTGCGGCGGGTGGGGAGCTGATACCCCATCCGCTTCGCTTGGAGGAGCACACGATTGCGCAGGTCTTCCCGCACCTCCCCGGAGTGGTTGAGGCTCCTGGACACGGTCGCTGGCGAAACCCCGAGTGCGGATGCGATGTCGCGGACGGTGGTCATGTGAATCTGTTTCAGATGTTCCGAATCTGTATCACGAGAGATAGTACACCGATTTTTCGAGATTCAAAGCGAATCAATCCACTTTGTGATCCGGGATTCAATATTTTACTGTACAAAGCAGATCGGGGTGATACTGTTATTCTGAAACGTTTCAGAGAGTCAGGAAACAGCATGTCGTTTAGTCAGAACTTTGTTTGGGGTGTGGCGTCCGCAGCGTTCCAGATCGAGGGTTCCGCTCGTGGCGATGGCTGCGGCCCGTCAATCTGGGATACCTTCGCGAGCGCCCCGGGTCGGGTCCGCAATGGGGACGATGGCTCGGTCGCGTGCGACCACGTCGGTCACCTGGATGAGGATGTCTCGCTGATCGGTGCGCTCGGTGTGGGCGCGTACCGGTTCTCGATCTCGTGGCCGCGTGTGCTGCCGGAGGGCTCCGGGCGGATCAACGCGGCCGGGCTGGACTTCTACGAGCGCCTTGTTGATCGGCTGTTGGAGCAGGGCGTGCAGCCGTGGGTGACGCTCTTTCACTGGGACATGCCGGAGGCCACATTCGAGCGAGGCGGGTGGCTCACCAGGCGCACCGTCGACGCGTTCGAGGAACTCACTCGGGTGGTGGTCAATCGGCTCGGCGATCGTGTGCGGCACTGGATGCCGTTTAACGAGCCGCAGGTGGTGTTCGGGCTCGGCCACTCCGTCGGCGAGCATGCTCCGGGGCTCAAGTTGGCGCCGGCCCACGTGGTGCGATGTGTGCACCATGGGCTTCTTGCCCACGGTCGTGCGGTCGAGGTCATTCGTGGTGAGACACGCGTTGCGCCGGTTGTCGGATGCGCGAATTACGGTGAGGTGTACTTTCCGGCAACCGAGCGCGATGAGGACATCGAGGCGGCGCGGCGGGAGACGATGTCCGTCCGAAGTGGGGACATGTGGTGCTTCAACAACACGTGGTTCGGTGATCCGATGGTGCTCGGTCGGTATCCCGACGATGGGCTCGCATTGTTCGGGAAGCACCTACCAGATCAGTATGAAGTTGACCTCGAGACGATTCACCAACCGCTCGACTTCTACGGGGTCAATATCTATCAGGGTCGATGTGTTCGCGCTGGGGACGATGGTGCCGAAGTTCTGCGTCACCCGCCGGGCATCGCCGAGACGTCGTTCGGGTGGCCCATTGTGCCGGAGGTGCTGCGCTGGGGGCCGCGATTCCTTCACGAGCGGTACGGCAGGCCCGTGATCATCACTGAGAACGGGTGCGCGATGCCAGACTGGGTGCACAGCGACGGGGAGGTGCACGATCACACCCGGATTGACTTCCTAACGCGTTACCTCGGGGGACTCGAGCGAGCTGCTCAAGACGGGGCTGATATCGCGGGCTATTTCCACTGGTCCATCATGGACAACTTCGAGTGGGCGGAGGGCTACAGGATGCGTTTCGGCTTGGTGCATGTTGACTACGAGACGCTCGAGCGTACGCCGAAACAGTCGTATCACTGGTACAAGAACGTGGTGCGGGGCAACGGCCGTGCCTCATCGGTCAACGTCGAGCGTAAGTATGTCGACGCTGCAGAAGCCCCGGCCAAATCGTGATACTGCGGCCTTGGGAGTCGTGCCGATAGATCGACAGAAGTGTGCTGTGCTTGGATCCGAGTGTGCGTCGTGGGCTGCGCCCGAAGGATCACGATTCATGGGGTGTGCTGCTGTTCGTTGAAACGCGGCGGATCACCACGGCGGTCAGATCATCTGGCTGAGACGTTCCGGATGCGAAGGCCTCGACATCGGCGAGCAGGTCGCTGATCACTTGGTCTGCCGGTTTGTGTCCGTGTCGTGCGAGCGATGCTTCGAGTCGCTTCGTGCCGAACTGCTGGCCGGACGGATTGGCCCATTCGAAGAAACCGTCGGTGAGGAGGATGAAGAGATCGCCGGGCTCCATCACATGCGGCACCGCTCCGATTTCTTCGGATGAATCGTGTACGCCGAGTGGCAGGGCGTCTGCGCCGAAGCTCTGGACCGATGCGCTCGCCTGGCGGAACAGAATGAGAGGGCCATGACCCGCTGACGTTGAAAGGATGCGATCGTCATCTGGTGTGATGACCACCGCCGCGAAGGTGACGAAGCGACCATCGCCGAGATCATTGACCAGCTCTGCGTTGAGTCTCTGCAGCGCGGTCGCGATACGACTCTCCACACGGAGTGCTGTCCGCGCATATGCCCTGCAGAAGCACGTGATCATCGCGGGGCCGAGCCCGTGCCCGGTGACATCGGCGATGCAGACGGCGAATCGACCGTCTTCGAGAGCGACCCAGTCGAAGTAGTCTCCTCCGGTTTCGTCTGCGGGCCGGTTCCAACCGACGACTTCGAACCCGGGAATGGCGGGCGGCTCGCTCGGCATCAGGCTCTGTTGGATGAGCGCAGCGGCCTGGAGGTCTTGCTCGGCTCGCACTCGTGCTTCGGCTTCCGTGGCCGCGGTCTCCAGGTACCGGCGCATGCGGAGGGCGACCAACCCCGCGGCCCCGCCCGTGCAGAGCACCAGCACGGCGGAGAATACTTTGAGTGATGGGGTGAGCATCTGCTCGGTGCCCGGCGTGTGCGCGAGTATGGCGGTGATGGCGAGCCCGGCGAGCCCTGCCGCGGACACGAATCCCGCTGTCAACGAGACGAGCAAGCGAACGTGGAGCACCGATAGCACAATAAAGATCGCGTACAGATGGGTGGCGGGCCCGGCGGCAGCCGCCTCGAGAGAAACAATGCCGGAGAGGGCGATGAAGATGCTCATGATGGTTGGTGTCGCACTCTCGAGTGCCGCGTTGGCGTAGATCCACCCGGCCGGCAATGGTCGGCTGTTGTCACGTAACTTCGAGAGCCAGAGCAGTGTGGCGGCCTCGTAGAGCATCAGCACAACAATCGTCGCGGGTACGGCGAGGGGCAGCTCGGCAAAGTCTTGATCCGGGCTCAGCGCAATGCGGAGTGCGTTCGCGACCATCGTTAGGAATACGATCAGGAGCACCGCGAGGGTGCGGAACCTGACCGCATCGTTCATTGATTCCACAAGGGTTTTGGATGCGGGTACGGCTGACATTGTTGTGATCATGAGTCGTCGGCGACGGGGTCTTTTTTACTTGTCTGTTCTGTGGGCGACATGCAGCGCGACGAGCCGCCCGATGACAACAGCGATGAAGACTTGGCCGAGCAGGGCCTGGGTCAGTGCGCAGGATCGTGCGATGGGGTGTGTGGGCACAATGTCTCCGTACCCAAGTGTGGTCATCGTGACGTAGCTGAAGTAGTGCAGATCGTCGGCCCGGAGCGGGCCGGCTGTGTTCACGAACGATCCCGGTAGCGATGCCTCCAGCCCGGCGTACACGAGCGACCAGAACAAACCCGAGAGCAGATACAGGGCCAGAGCCGCGCTAATTGTTGATGGGGTCGCTTTCGTGAGTGTGAAGAAACGCCGCATGGCCATCACGATGACGATCAGCACAGCCGCGGCACCGGTGGCATTGGCGGCCGAGCCGGCGAACTGATCGCCGCTGTCGAAGAACAATCGGACGGCACTACCGATCGCGACAAGCGTTGCGCATGAGCCAACAAGCACGGGGTGCGCGGCCAGTCCGATGAGGAACATAAAGATGATGATCTGGTAGCCGGCGTGGAGAAGAATCAGCCAGACCGGAGATCCATCGGAGAGCACAATCGGTGCTGCGAAGAACTCGATGGCCAGCATCAGCAGAAGGGTGTGAGCGCCCAGATGGGCGAACTTCTTGACTGGCGTTCGTGCCGACTGCATCGTCGCGCTCAGCCATTCTGCGCAGTGTCAAGGGATGGCGCCGTGATCGATGGCGACTTGAGACCATAGAAGATCGAGTACAGCACGGGCAGGAAGAGCATCGTGAGCAGGGTTCCGAAGCTCAGCCCGGCCATGATCGTGACCGAGAGGCCGATCCAGAACACATCGCTCAGCAGCGGGATCACGCCGAGCACCGTGGTTGCTGAGGCCAGCACAACGGGGCTGAGACGAGACTGAGCTGCGCGGATCAATGCCTCGGTGCGTGGCACACGAGCCTTGAGCTGGGCCTCGACCTCGTCGATCAGCACGATCGCGTTCTTCAGCATCATGCCGATCAGACTCATCAGGGCCAGCAGGGCGACGAATCCGAACGGTGCGTTGAAAGTCAGGAATCCTGCGGCGACCCCGATCAGCACGAACGGGATGGTTAGCAGCATCACGAAGAGCGGCCGATAGGCATTGAAGAGGGCCACCAGGATCGAGACGATGATGATCGCCATCGGGGCGAGACCTGGGATGAGGCTTGCCTGCGAATCCATCTCGTCTTCGTACTCACCGCCCCATTCCATCGTGTAGCCCGGGGGAAGTTCGATCGCCTCGAGAGCTTCGGTCACGTCGAGGCGCAGATCCTTGAGACTGACTCCGTGAGCCGGATTCGCCTGCAGCGTGACGGTTCGACGGCGGTTGTAGCGACCGATCACGGGATCCTCGAACTCGATCGCGATGCCATCGGTCACCTGGCCGAGCGGCACCATCTCGGTTGATCCCGATGGGTTGACCTGGAGGGACTCGAGCGTGTCGAAGTTCTGCCGCTCCTCGTCGGTGCGCCGCAGAATGATCGGGAGCAGGTCGTCGCCTTCGCGGTATGTGCCCACTTGCTGCCCGTCGAACGACAGCAACAGTGCATCTGCAACATCGTCGCGCGCCACCGATGCCCACCGTGCCCGTTCCTGGTTGAACCTGGGCTCGAAGCGTGGCACGCGTTCACGCCAATCCGTGCGCACCGGGCCGGCTAACGGGCTGGACTCGACGGTAGCGACGGCCTCGTTCGCGATCGCGCGCAGCTGATCGAGATCGGCGGTCGCAGGACCGCTGAAGCGGAGTTCAAACGCCCAGGTGTTGGATGGGCCAACTCCGAACTTTCGCAGAGAGACCAGGTTGTCGGGCATGGTCTGGGCGAACCACGGTTCCAGGTCGAGAAGGAGTTGATCGATGTCCGACGTATTCTCGACATTCACCACCATTTGGGCGTAGGAGCCGAGCGGTGGCTCGGGTTCGACCGGCAGGTAGAACCGGGGCGGGCCGGAGCCGATGTAGCTGGCCACGGCTGTGACGCGATCGTCGGCGAGCAGGTGCGCCTCGGCGAGCACGAGGTCGTCCGAGATCGTTTGAATACGCGTTCCCTCGTAGCCGTACACGTCGATCATGAACTTGGACATCGACGAGTCGGGGAAGAAGAGCTGGCGGACGTACCCGAAGCCGTACAGCGACGAGGCGAGCAGCGCGATCATGCCGACCACGACGAGCAGCCGTGCCTTGATCAGGACCGCCAGGAGGCCCCTGAACGCGCTCATCAGCGGTGTTCGGTAGGGATCGGTGTCCGTAGACTTCGGATCCTTGACGAGATCGATGCACTGGAGCGGCGTGAGTGTCACCGACACCAGCCAGCTCACCAGGAGTGACGCTGCGATCACTGTGAAGAGCGAGCGGCAGTACTCACCGGCGCCCTCGGTCGAGGCGTAGATGGGATAAAAGGCGATCGCGCCGATGATGGTCGCGCCAAGGAGCGCGATCGCGGGCTCTTGCCCCGCGGCGATCGCGGCCTCACGCCTGGGCACGCCGCGTTTCATTCGTGCGCTCATGCCATCGGCGACGACCACGGCGTTGTCGACCATCATGCCGAGGGCGATGATGAGTGCGCCGAGCGACATCCGCTGCAGGTCGATCCCGAGCAACGACATCATCAGGAACGATCCGAGGATGGTCATGACCAGCGCGGTGCCGATCACGATGCTCATCCGCACGCCCATGCCGATTGTGATCACGATGATCACAATGGCAACGGCCTGCCCGAAACTGACGAGGAAGCCCACCACGGCCTCATCGACCACATCCGACATCCAGTGGACGCGGTTGACTTCGATACCGATGGGTAGCGTCGGGATGAGTTCATCGAGCCGGGCGTCGATCGCCTTGCCAACGGTGACGACGTTGGCACCGGGCGCGTTCGTGATCGAAAGCCCGATCGCCGGACGGCTGTTGTACCGCATCAGGCGGAACGGTGGATCCTCGTAGCCTTCGCGGATGGTCCCGATGTCGCGGAGCCGGATCAGTTCATCGGCTTGGCCGGAGTCAGCACCCGCGCTCGTGCCTTCGGCATCTGAGTTACCTGCCCGGACCGTGAGCTCTCCGATGTCGGCTGGTGATGAGAACGCGCCGGTTGGGCTGATCCGCAGCCGGCGGCTCTGCACGTCGATGCTGCCGGCATCGACGATGAGGTTCTGATCCTTGAGCGTGTTCTCGATACTCGTGCTGGTGAGTCCGAGATTGGCGAGCTGGGTCTCGGCGACGTCGAAATAGACCACGCGCTGCTGCTCGCCCCACAGGTCGACGCGCGAGACGCCCGGGACAACGCTGAGTTCTTTCTTGAGAAAGTCTGTGTAGTCTTCGAGTTCGGCCGGCGTGAAGCCTTCGCCGATCACGGCCAGCTGCATGCCGTACACCTGCCCGACATCATCGGTGACTTCGGAGGGCACCACGCCCTCGGGCAGCGAGTCTTGAATATCTCGTACCTTGCTTCGGAGCTGGTCCCACACCTGCGGGAGTTCGTCCGACCAGTACTGAGCCTGGATCTCCGCGGTGATCGATGACTCGCCGGCACGGGAGATCGATTCGACGACTTTGAGCTGCGAGAGCTCTTGGAGGGCAATCTCGATCGGATCGGTGACCTCGAGTTCAACCTCTTCCGGGCTTGCGCCCGGATAGAACGTCGTGATTGTTGCCTGCTTGATCGAGAACTCGGGGTCCTCGAGCTGACCGAGCGAGAAGTAACCGGCGATTCCGGCAACCGCCACGATGGCCGTCAGGAAGTACGTGACCGCTTTGTTTTCGACCGCGAGCTTTGTCAGGCTCATCGCCAAGCCCCCTTAGTGCAGTTCGGGTTTGACCGGCTGTCCTTCTCTCAGAAAGCTCACGCCCGCGGTCACTACAATCTCACCGCGCTCGAGGCCGTCGGAGATGATGTAGCCGGTGCTGGCGAGCCCGCGAACAGTGACAGGGCGCTGGGACACGGTGTTGGTCTCGGGATCGATGATCCACACGCTCGCATCACCGGATTCGGTCGGTGTGGCGAGCGCTGTCGCTGGTAGGACGAGGTCCGAGGCCATGGATTCACCGTCACGAACCGGGTCGGCGGCGGCGCGTCCGGCCATGCCCGGCAAGATGGTGATCCCCGGGGGTTGGTTCATGACGAGGGTGATCGGATAGGTCCGCGTCGTCTCCGAGGCCTCGGTTCCGATCTCGGAGATCTCCGCTGGCACCTCGACGCCCGGGTGCGCGTCGAACTCCACGCGGATGTTCGTCACATCGGTCGCGACCGCGATCAGCGCCTCGGGCAGGTTGATGACGAACTCGATGCGCGTCGTGTCGAGCAGGCGCACGATGGCTGTCCCCGCCTGGACGGTCTCGAAGTTCTCCACGAACGTGGCGACGACTCGTCCGCCGAACGGCGCGAGCAGGCGGGTGTCCTCGAGGGCGTCTTGAGCCGACTTGAGGGTGGCTTCCAGGGCAACGAGGTCGGCCTTCGCGACCGCCACCGCTTCGCGTGACTCGTCGATCGTGGCCTGCGCGATGGCTCCGGCGTTCTCGCGCTGAATGTTGAGATCCCGTTCGAGCTCGGCGTTTGCTTGCTCGAGATTGGCCTTCGCACGGTTGAGCGTGCCCTCGGCGTTGCGGACATCGGACTCGAAGTCGCGGGGATCGATCCTGGCCACGAGTGCTCCGGCGTCGATCTCGTCGCCGACGTCGATCGGGAAGGTGATCAG
This sequence comes from Planctomycetota bacterium, assembly GCA_038747915.1. Taxonomy (GTDB): domain Bacteria; phylum Planctomycetota; class Phycisphaerae; order Phycisphaerales; family UBA1924; genus JBCDAP01. Next base: position 20,057 of record JBCDJJ010000001.1, read on the forward strand.
GGGGCCCGAGACCCTGAACGCGAGATTGACCTCGCGCGCGGCTTGTGCTCTGCCGGGAAAGCTGCGAGATACCAGCGGCTGCACATCGCCGACCCGGATGGCACGCACGGGGCGCACTGATTCGACTGGTGGCGGCGTCTCGCGCTCGCACCCAGCGATCACGAGCACCATCGACACAGCGACCAACGCTCGACGAAGGATCCGGGGTAATCTGTCTCGTGCTGGAGATTCCTGCATCGTCAGTTCTCCTGGTCGGGCGTCTCGAGGTACGTCGTGTCGGTCTCCCGAGGCGGCTGGAAGAGCACTCGGGGTGCTTCCGAGTAGCCCGGGTCGAGGATGCCGCCGTAGTCGGTCCGAGACCGCATATGGTCAGCGGTTGATTCTGGGATGAACTCGTTGCCCAGTCGGCCTTCCCACCCGCCACCGAGCGCCTTGTACGCCAGGATGAGCTGCTCTGCGATGGCGCCCAGTCTGACCGCTGCGGCGTCTTGCTGCTCGGTCAGGAAGGTGTTGGCGTCGTTCACACGGATGAAGTCGACGCTGCCCTCTGTGTACTGTGTGGTCGCGAGTTCGAGTGAACGCGCCGCCGCGGTCGCGCTCTCTTCGAGGAAGGCGTACTCCTCTCGGCTCCGCAAGAAGCCATAGAGCGCATCCTCGACTTCGGCGGCCGCGTCGAGGACGGTGGCACGGTAGCTGGCGATCGCCTCCTGGTAGGCGGCGTCTTGCACACGGATATTGTTGCGGATGCGGCCGTAGTTCAGGATCGGCCAGTTCACACCGAGTCCGATGAAGCCGGTGAACGACTTCGCCTCGAGGAGGTCGTCGAGTTCTGCGTTGGTGCCGCGCGGCGGGCCTGAGGTGGACGCCGCGAATCCTGTTGAGCCTGTGATGGAGATCGACGGGAAGAGATCGGCGGTCGCGACGCCGATTTGGGCACTCTGGGCCGCTGCGAGACGCTCGGCGAGGCGAATGTCAGGCCTCCGCCGCAGGAGCTCGGCCGGAGCCCCGATGACGATCTCGGCTGGTGCTGTGGGAATACCGATCCCGCCCGCGAGCTCCGACTCGAGCAGCTCGGGCGGGCGGCCGAGGAGCACGCAGAGCGACAGCTTCGCGGAGCGAAGATCCGCTTCGAGACTCGGGATGGTCGCCTGCGTATTGGCGAGTGTCGAGCGTGCTTCCGTGACGTCGAGCTCGGTGGTTGCGCCGTTGCGGAAGCGGACATCGGCGATATCAAGGGTGCTGCGCTGTGACTCGACGTTTGCCCGGGCGAGCTCAAGCCGCCGCTCGGTGGTGCGGAGACTGACATACGCCAGTGCAACTTCTGAGAGCAGCGACACCAAGATGTCGTCGTACTCAGCGATCGAAGCGAGCAAGAGGGCATCCTCGGTCTCGATGCCGCGGCGGAACCTGCCCCAGAAATCCAGTTCCCAGGCGGCGTCGAGGCTGACACCCGCTGATGAGAAGTATCGATCGTCGGAGCTGCCCGAGTCATTTCGGCTCAGCGCGGTCCGATCGACACCGCCGTTGAATGATTGCTCCTGCGGGAAGAACTCGCCGACAGCGATGCCTCGGCTCGCCCGGGCCTGCACCACGCGGAGGCCGGCGGCCTCGAGGTCGAGGTTCTGGCCGTAGGCGATCTCGAGAAGACGATCGAGTACAGGGTCGCCAAACACAGTCCACCACTCGGTGACAGAGGCGCGATCGTGTGGAAAGGTTGGCTGATCCGCATCAAGCCACTCGGTGTGCAGCCGTGCATCTGGCTGCTCGTAGTCGGGTCCGACCATGCAGCCGGACAGCACAACACAGGAAAGCGCCGTTGGGATCAAACGCACTCCTCCGGTACTCGCTCTCCGCGCCCCAGCTCCCCAGATCATCCGCAACGGCCTCCTCGGTGCATCGAGATGCGCGTGTGAGCGCTCGCGTGCCGCGAGTGGCGACCATCACCGTGCGGCGTACTGTCCTACTGGATAGTATGAAATCGGGTGAGGCACTGCAAGCATCGCAGCGGAGCGTCGTGTGGCCGAGTCAGTCTCCGAGAGTGATCAGTCGCCACCGGCACAAGCGGGGGTGCCGATCACGGCTGCTGCGTGCCTCGTTGTGTTCTTCGTGCTGATGTGGCTGCCGCTCGGGCACCGAGATTTTCTCGTCGAGCATTGGATGAAGGTTGGCGCGTTCTTCGCGCCGCTCATGATCTTCTTTGGCTTGCTGGGGAGATCAGGCCGGGGCGACTCGTGGTTACGCGACACGCGATTCGTGGCGATCGTCCTGACCGCGGCGTATTTGGTCCATCAGGTCGAGGAACACTGGATCGATCTGCTCGGGCGTGTGTATCCGCTGTACGAACTGTTGAATCGTTTGTTGCAGGATGCGTTCGGTGACGAGGCGTACGGCGTCATGACGCCCGAGGCGATCTTCGTCATCAACACATCAGTGGTCTGGCTGGCTGGCTTTTTGGCGATCTTGCTCGCTCCTCGGCACCTCTTTCCGGCGGTGGCGTTGGCGGGGATCGTGCTCGTCAATGGCGTGGCGCACCTGATCCAGGCTCTCGTGTCGCTGTCGTACAACCCGGGCCTGCTTACGGCGTGTGTGCTGTTTCTTCCACTGGCATCCGCCGCGATCTGGTCGTTGTTGACGTCTCGTGAGGCGCGTCCGATGCACGTCGGTGCGGGCATCGCGTGGGGCGTGGCGTCACACGTGGTGCTCTTTGCGGGGCTGGTCGCTTCGGGTGTGTTCGAGGTCATACCGGTGTGGATGTATTACGCGGCGCTCGTCGCGTGCGCACTTGCACCGGCTCTGATGTTTCGATCATCGATGGTCATGGCGACTCGGCCTTCTGGTGGCGAGATCACACCGGGCGAATCACCTCGGCCCTCGGCTTAAGGCGACACGCTCTCGATGCCCGCTAGCGATACTTCTGCGATGAGATGCGCGATGCGCTCCGTATCGCTTCGTGAGAGCGTCTTCTTCTTGAGCCGCTTTAGGATGACGCCCCTGCCGATGCGAAGCATGACGCACTGAAAGATCACGTTGAACGTCATGATCTCGAGGGTCTCGTCGTCCTCGATATCCGGTCGGATCGCCCGGATTGTTCGTTTCATTGCGAGGTGTCCCGGGGCGATGACTTTTCGATAGAACGCTGGGTTCGGGGGGGCACCGGGCTCCCCTTCGCCTTGGATGTACGACATCGCCACCTGCGGGTACTCGCCGATGCGCGCCTTGATCGTCGCCAAGGTGAGGACCTGTTCCTTGAACAGTGCGATCGCCTGATCGCGTGTCATCGCCGAGGCATCGGGCACGTCGGGAAAGAACGAGCTGATCGCTTCCGGTGCGAGTCGATCGATCGATGCCTCGTACAACGCATCCTTGGATCCGAAGTGGTATCTGACGCTGCCGTGGCTGACACCCGCTCGCTCGGCGATCTGCCGCAGCGACGTTTGGCGATATCCCTGCTTGATGAACAGCTCAACAGCGACATCCAGCAGCCTTTTCTTGAGCGCCGTATCCGACCCAGGCATCAACCAATCACCTCGACACGTATCTCCAGCCCGGTCCAGCGAGCAATGCACCGACATTTCAAAGACGAATCAGTACATGCCACTGTAGTCACGAACCGCAGGGTTGTGCGGCTCTCGGGGATCACCTTCGAGACGCAAGACGCCCGGATGAATGGAGCACCTGCACGTGAGATGGATTGCCCAGAACCTAGCAGGGAGTGTCCTGCTTCCCGGCGAATAGAGGGGTTGAGAGATACCGCTCGACTCGGTCGCACAGCACGGTTGTCACAACCGCACCCGGTGGGAGGCGATCGAGCAGTAACTCCGCAGCGGCGACATTCAAGCCCGAACTCGGGCCCACGGGGAATCCGGCGCGGATGAGCCGGTGCATGGTGTCGATCGCGAGGTCATCTGCAACCTCGATCTGCTTGATGCCGCCCGGGATGTCATCCGGGCGGTAGAGCGTCGAGAACCCGTCTAGCACACCGGGAATGCGGGATGAGAAGCTGCACTGCTCAGCGACATCAAAGCAGCAACCGGCAACACACGCCGAATGTGACCGAACGATGGGCCGTGCCGCGAAGAGCGCAGCGTCGCAGCCCCGTGCGCGGAGCCCTCGCCCGACCCCCATGAGTGTGCCACCGGTCCCGACACCGGCAACAAACGCATCGACTGTGCCACCTGGTGCGTGCTCGAGCAGTTCGACAGCCGTTCCCTGCTCGTGGGCAGCAACATTGTCTGGATTCTCGAACTGCCGCGGCTCGTAGGCGCCGTGCTGCCTCGCGTGCGCGCGCGCTCGCTCCGCGGAACCACGGACTCCGAGATCTCGGTCACTGAGCACCACCTCGCCGCCGTAGGCGCGGATAATCTGCACGCGCTCTCGGCTGACACCCTCCGGCATGAACGCTGCGAAGCGAACCCCAATTCTAGCGCACACCATCGCAAGCGAGAGCGCCGTTGATCCGCTCGAGGCTTCAACAACCAAACCGCCCGGTTTGAGTTCACCACGCCGGAGTGCGCGAGTGATCATGTGGATGGCGATGCGATCCTTGATCGATCCGCTGGCGTTGAGATGCTCGAGCTTGCACCACACGACACCTCGCCCAAGATCGACGGGGAGCAGCGGTGTCGATACGGCTGACAGGTCCACACAAGCGGCGAACGGATGTTTCGCCTGATTCGCGGCAGGTGGAGGGGGCGTGTTGATGTGCCGTGTTCGTGACATCGCGATATGGTCAGCAGTGGGCGCCGTCACCCCTATGAGAACTTAAAACCACTCGGGGAAGTGTATCTCGCCATCCCGGCATCGCATCGAAATCGAGCACGTGTTTCCTGAGTGATGATATTCGGCGTTCGTTCTGCACCTGGGCGCGATCGTCGCGATTGCTCGGGAGTGACTGTTGCCGGCCCACTTGGATTAGTCAGCATTGTTTTGTACTGGAACGAGACGAAATGTTGTGACCGGTGGCCCGGCCAGCAACGCGTCTTCCACATCGCCCGCGTGCCACGCCGCGAACCGGTCCCGAAAGTGCTCCGAGAGGGGGTGTCCGGACTGGCCTCCCGGGAGCTGCAGCGTTCCTTGCGACTCGTGACCGGGTGAGACGACGAGCCGGTTGCTCGCGCCAGAACGACGCGTGGCGACCCGCACCACGCCTCGATCGCCACCTTGGGGTACCGCGGGTAGTGCCAGGGCGTGACGAAGCCACCCAAGCCACTCTGGCACCGCCGCAGCGAGCACGTGATGCACATCGAGCGTGTTCAGATCACCCCAGGGTGTTTCGTCGGCCCGCTCTGGCGTTTGCTGTTCTGCTGCGCCTAGGGCGTAGTGTCCGACCGAGGCGATGTACTCGACCCAGTTGGTGTGACCGGGCGGAAGAAGGTGGGCCGGACGATCGCGGAGCAGGCGTCGAATGACATCTCGGTTGCTTACAGAAATCGGAGTTTTAGTCTCTTCCCATGCTGGCAGAACCAGGCCGCCGATCACGTCGGCCTCGAGCGTGAGCGCGATGAGTCGGATCATCCGATATGCGGCGCTCTCTTCGCTTGCTGCACCATCCCATTCGTCGAGCGCGTCAGCGAGTGCTAGGAGGCGCTGATCATCAGACTCTCTCAAGAGTGGGGTCACGAGCTCAGCAAGCCCGGCGTATCGAAGAGCCATTGCGTCGAGCTGCATCGATCGTGCGAAGCGTTCGTCGATCTGAGACTCGGAATCGAGAAGTTGTTGAATTCTCCGCGCGCGTGCCGGCTCGGTTGGTGGCGGCCCAACAACATCCCAGGTGCTGCGGTCGGTTGTGCGGTGGTTCGCGGAGAACACCGCGCCGTTCGGTGGATTCACGATGGGATCCGGTCGATTGGCGACAGTGGTTCCTTGCCATGACCAGCTCTCGTCTGACGACGAGACCGGAACAAGTCCGTCGTACCCCTGGCGATCGGGCAGATGGCCGACCAGTGTCCACGCGACGCTGCCATGAGCGTCGGCAAGAATCATATTGAGCGGTGGCCCGCCCGCCGGGTCGGAGAGTGAGATCGCATCCTCGACCGATCGCGCACCAAGGAGTTCGAGCGGTTGGCCGTCGATCGCTTCGCTGTGGCGGCCGGTCCACAGCAGGGCGAGCGGGCGATCCAGGTGGTCTTCAGCGATCACCGGTCCCCACCGAGTTGTGCGAATCGTAAGCTCCCGGTCCTCGCGACCACGCACACGGATGTACTCGATGTGTTCTCCGAAGGGCTCGTCGCCGTCGGGTGTGTGATATCTCGATGGATCTCCATCGACTTCATCGATGATGACGAAGTCGGTGAGGTCGGCGTGCAGGTTCGTGAAGGCGAAGGCGATCGTGCCCGTGCTGCCGCCGGCGAGCATGGGCATGCCACCGGGCGTTGTGAGCCCGACGTACCTCCCGGTGCGCACGACCCCGGTCTCATCCAGCTGTCGTGGTTCGGTTGAGGGCGGTGTGTTTGTGTGCTGCGACCACGAGGCGCCGCCCCAGGCCAGCTCGGCATGGAACCATGTGGGCGGGAGCGAGAGCCTCAGGTGCATGTCCCCGGCAAGGATGGCGCCGCCGTGCGGAGTGCGATGCCCCGGAACAGCCCAGGCATTGGAGCCGATAGGCGCGCGACGCTTGATCGCCCTCCACAGGTCGCTTCTCTCGGCACCGGGCTGCTCTCGCCAGTCCACATCATCCGGCGACGGCAGCGGGGGGAGTGAGATGTTGGCGTTGTGGTCGGCTTGAGCACCGGCGATGGGTGTGTCGAGGCTTGTGTTTCGGGTGCTCAGCAAGGGGGGCACCGACTCTGGCAGGAACTCCTGAAGCGCCGCACGTTCATGGTCCTCGGTGAGATCCAGGCTTAACCAGAGCATGATGGCGAGCTGTGTGCGCACGCTGTCGGTTGGTGTCCACGGTTCTGGATCGACGCCGAGCAGCAGATATTCCGGGGGCGCCGCGCCGAGCGAAGCAAGGCCGGCGTTAACTCCAACGGCGTATCGCTCGAGCAGGTATCGATCGCCCGGCGCGAGTTCAACGAGTGCGCGATCGGGCGCATTGCTCAGTTGCAGACGGCGCGCCCGGATGTCACGGTTCACAACGCTCGGTCCGAGTAACTCCGCGAGCGTGCCCTGCACGGAGCGGCGCGTCAGGTCCATTTGGAAGAACCGTTCTTGCCCGTGCACGAAGCCGAGGGCCGTCACAACGTCTTCGAAAGACTCCCCGTTGATCGATGGGACACCTCGATCGTCGCGTGCGATGACGACCGGGGCCCGAAGCCCCGGCATGCTCACATCGCCCGCGATAGTCGGGAGGCTCGCAAGCACACGCCCTCGGACATGAAGAAAGAGCCCGACGGACACCGCGGCCACAAGGAGCAGCATGGCCAGCGCAATAACTCCGATGCGCACAGCCCACCGACGCCAGTGTCGCACGGTCGTTGATCTCGCCTTGCCATTGACCATGTCAGAGCGTGTGGTCGTGTGAGAAGAGCAGCCTGAAAAAGAAAGACCGTTGAGCGACGATGCACATCGCTCAACGGTCGGTTTGATGTGGGATCAGAGGTTGGGCTCGGCCAACCGGTTCAGCATCCGTTCTCGAGCAAGCTATCGAATGCCTCACCGAGGTCGAACGCATCGGACACACTGTCACGATTGACGTTGGCATCATCGCTCTGCACGCCGAGATCGATCAGGAAGGCAGCGACCTCGGTGTCGTCTACCGTGCCGTCGGTGTTCAGATCGAGCGGGCAGAAGAGCACGATGCCGTCGGCGCTCGGACCACCGAGGGCGGCGATATCGGCGTCATTGATCACTGACTCAGCAAAGTAGTAGTTCGCCACGTAGAACAGCTCGCCTCGCCCGAGCGCATCCCCGAACATCACGAACGCGGACTCGGTTGCCGGTCCCTGGACGCTCGTGAAGCTGTTGGTCACGAAGTCGAGCCACGGGTTGGGGTAGCTCCCCCAGGAGACAAAGCTCGGAGTATCGATCGGGGTCGAGAAGAACGTGAAGGGATCGACATTGTCGAAGTTCTCCGCCCACCAGTCGGGTGCAGCGGGATCGAGGAAGTTGTCGATGTCGTCACCCCAGCCGAGCTGGCCAACCTTGGTGCCGTTCACGAAGATGCGTGCCTCACGGGCGAAGTCGTTGTCACAGACGATGGCGATGCGCATCCATCGGTCCGGGCCGAAGTCGCTTCCGACGATGCTGGCCGCGTCGAATAGCGTGCCGTTGACACGGTTGCGATTGATACCGATGCCGATCGGGCCGCCTCCGACGCCGGTAAGCGAGCCGATGAAGAAGTCGGCCGATCCCATCTGTGACGAGTTGGTTCCGTTGTCGGACTGGAAGTTGAGGAACGAGGCCGGTCGCTGACTCGCCCACGAGGCGGCGGGGACGTAGATATCCCACACCATGGTCCACCGATCAACGCGCTGACTCGAGAAGGCGTTATCAGCACCCGAGAGCGGCGAGACAGAGAGGCCGATCTGCCGATCGTTCTGATACGAGCTTCCAGGATCAATTCGTGGGGCGCTCACTTGGAAGACACCCGCGGCCTGGCCGTCGATGTCTGACAGGCCAAAGCTTGTCGTCGTACCAATCGCCGACTGCGCTTCAGTGAACCCATACTGCGGTGACTCGATCGTCTGGCTCAGGGAGTTCTGAAGCACTGGGTCGCCATCCTCCGGGCCCGGCTGATCCGCGAACGCGGGGTCGTCGAGATAGCGGATTTCCGCGGGGCCGTAGGCCGCGGTGAGGTCGCCGTCGAAGCGGAACTCGGTCTGAGTGTCGATGTCGACCGGTGGTGTGGCGACAGAGATTCTCATCGTGCTGTCGCCGAAGAAGACGTTGCCGATGCCGGTCAGTGGTATAAAGCCGGGCAGCGGGATGCCCATGAAATTACTGGGCGAGTTCACGATCGTGAGCGGACCCAGGAACGACAGGTTCACATCCTGGAAAGTGATGGTGATGCTGCGGTCCGCGTTGACCGTAACAGTATAAGTATATGTGAACACCGGGAACGGACCCGCACCGCTCACATCAAACGTGCGCACGAATGTATCAGTGGGCAGAGCCCCACCGGGATTCTCGAATGCGCCGTCGAAGAGGTAGAGTTCGACATTCGGAATGAAGTCACCGAATTGGTCGATCAAGCCGCGGAAGGGGAACGGCAGACCTGTTGATTCAACAGGTGCGGTGAATGGAGCGAGCGAGGTCCCAACCGCGGTCACGAATGGCTCGAACCGCACGGTGTACGCAGAGGCGGCGTCGATAACACCGGGTGGCGTGGTGTAGGTGAGGGTGGGGCCGAGTGTTTGGAGCGGGAAGCCCGAGCCACCCGTCTCGAGGATGTTGTCGCCGTTGGTGTCGGAGAGTTCACCAACATTGATGGTGTGAGAGGATTGTGCCAGACCGGCGGTCGCGAAACACGCGAACGCCAACGCACACGAGGTCACGTACTTCATGAATCTCAATCGCTTTCTGAGCCGGAAGGCGGCCCCACGGAACACACAAATAGGCGGCGCTGCGACTCGGCATGAGGACCCGCCACGTCCCCACGCTCAACTCAATTCTCTCTGGTGTTGAGGATAAACCAGTCGATCCGCCGCCCTTGCTCTTCGCGGGTGCGGATCTCAAGATCCGGTATGTACCTTGAGAGCACCTCGCCATTGGTAATAGCAGAGGTGACACCACCGAGATTATCCTGAACACCAATTGTTCGAGGGGTTCGCTGCGAGCGGAGGTATGTTTCAATAACCTCTCGCCCTCGATCGAGCCACGTGGCGCTGCCATCTGCCATCGCGACGTTCAGACCGTCGTCGCCATGATTATCAAATGGATCGGGGAAGTTGTTAATCGAACCATCTGGCAGATCGATCCTGTTGCCGGCATCGCCATCACCGAAGATACGGTTGGTTGACGGCGAGCGAACGGTCGAAGTCCTTTTGAGCAGTTGCCACTCTCCGTCCAGGTTAAACTCCTCTTCGAGGACGGAACTAAGAACGTTGTCGTCTGCTTCATCCCATCCGCGTTGCAGATTCCGCTGAAGATTGCCAACAACAATGCGGCCATCGGGCCAGACCCCCTCGTTCATCCATGCATCTACCTCGTAACTATGCCCGCCAAAGTTATACTGATTATCAATCGGTTGGCATGGATTGGCTCCGCCTGGCGGCGCCACCCCGTTATCGTCGCGTCCGCGTGCAATAGCTGTCAGGTGCAGCAGTATGGGGCGATCGTGGATGGCTTGCAGCCCGATTCGTTCTAGGTTGAATCCGCAGGGGAGGTCTGGAAACATGGATCCGGCGTTCGTCGAATCCATAATGACGGTTGGATCGACGCGGTTCTGGGTTGATGGGCACACAGCCGCCTCGGCGACATCGAAGTAGTTGGGATACAGATAGGCCAGGTCATCGTTCCCATCACCGAGCGTTGGCACGAATGCGCCTGTTGATGAGTCGAGGGAGTACGCATACGCCGCCTGCCCGAGTGTGCGGAGATTCCCCAGGCACAGCACGCGTTCCGCAGCCTCGCGCGCACGCCCGAGCGCTGGTAGGAGCAGACTGATCAGCAATGCGACGACTGCAACAACAACCAACAGTTCAATCAGTGTGAAGCCATGGTTCCGGCTTTTCATGGGCATACCCCAACGACCCATCACTCGTCCGCGTGATCCTTTCAGTGAACACTTGTTCGCTTGACTCGATCACGTTGTGTCAGGCACGCCGGACTCCCGTCACTCGACGAGTGCGCACCTACCCTGAAGCTCTCTCTCTCTTACCCGGTCTCTGTACGCACATCCTCCAGCTGTTGATGCGTCGTCTCTCGCTGATGAGTCTGCCCGCGCACGCTGGTCGGGTCGAATGCTGGAAGGATAAGACGGCAACTCATCGCGCTCTGGAGCAACGGAAAGGGAACCTCGAACGACCAGAATCGAAACCGATGGTTCGACCACCCGAGTTCGGCGATGGCCTCTGAAACAAATTCTTGTGTCGGCGCGAAGCGCGCCGTGGCCGGGGGCACCGACCCATCCGTGAAGCTGGTGCGAGTGCCACGAATATGCAGCGGGTTGACGTCAGCCTTTGTCCACTCGGAATCGAGTGGGAACATGCTGCCGATCGAGAAGACCGGCTCCATCGCACGCTCTCGATCATCGGCCACTCCGATGACCACGTGCAGTCGCCCGACCGGCGTTTTGACGTGCGAGACGAGGCGGAAGTGCGTCACGGTGCCATCGCTCGAGAGTCCCGAGTGCCCAGGAATAGCACGCTCGGCGACTTGTGCGGTCACGATGTCGCAGCTCGAGTCGGTGCCGATCGCCTCGCCGCCGAGTTCGAGCACTTCCATACCCGAACGCGTGCGACGCGCACGGATCGGTGCGTCCGCCGGCTTGGTCCACTTGCTCACAATGTTCGCCCTGGAGCCTGTCAATGGCGAGACCGTCGCCTCCGCATCGGTACGGGCGAAGATGGGCCGCGGTGGAGGCATGTACTCGGGGTTGCGGTTGACCGCCCGCCCCGTCCGCGCTCGTTCGGCATGTACCGGAATCACGACACCGGGCCGGAACCGACGAATGTTGAACTTCCCCCGCAGGCCCGCGAGGTCGAACCGCTCGCTTTTGCCATCGGACGGCGCGACCAAATAGCCCACGAATTCAGATTCGGCCGAAAAGCCGTGCGCCTCGGCCGCGGCGCGGTACGCGGTCCGGCGAGGTTCGAGATCGGTGGAGTTTTCTGAATCCGGACGATGTGTCGCGAATGCCACATCGAACGCCCATCGCTCGCCAAAGGCCGTGTCGATAGCCTCGATGATGATGCTGATCGATGTTTCGAGTTCGCGGCATGCTGACTCGCTTGCACCCGCACGACGGGCGGCAACGACCACGCGCTCCAAGCCCCGAAACGGAGGCAGCACACCACCGAAGCTGCGAACGTCTCCGGTCTCGAGCGATCGATACACCTGGCTCGCGAGCTTGGGGTCGATACGCAGCATCCGCGTGAGGTCGGCGGGTTTGGCGACCCAGCGGTGGCCAGGATCCTTCTCGCAGATGTCTCGGATCACCGCGACGAGGGCGTGCTGCAGATGGCCGAGCTGCTCGAGCAACTCAAGATTCGGCCAGGCCGCCTCTTGACCGACAGCAACAGAAGTATGTTGTGCCCCGAGACCCATGGAGTGAATGTATAGCTGGTGGCGTCGGTGACAACGCCGCCAGAAAATTTTTCTGATAATTTTTCAGATGCCGGTAACTCGCTTACAGGTATGCCTGTAAAGCTGCTCGGGAGACCGTGCCCGCACATCGGCCGCCCGCCTGCATGTTTTGTCACGGGGTGTTGGGTGTCAAAGTGGGGAGTTTGAGCCGCGTCGTTGCCACGTCCTGGTTCGACCTGCTCATCCTTTATTGAACGCCCGAGGATCAGGCGGTGTCGGGGCTGCCATCGGTGTTCCCCTGCCGCGTGGCTCGTAGGCCGAAGAACATCATGATGCCGCCGATTGCTGCGATGAATCCGCCCACGAACAGAATCGCGAGGCGACCCGGCACATCATTGCCGGGCACGAACACCAGGCATCCGATGAGACCGCCGACGATGATCGCGAACGTCCCGACCACGCGCAGCTGCTCGCGTCCCCGCGGTGGGCCATCGTGCTCGTTCGGGTCGATCGGCGTGTGCATCCGTTGAAAGAACTGGTTGACCTGGTCGCGGTAGGCCTGTGTCGCGTTCGACCAGAACGGGATAGTGGCCAGGAACGCGATGCTCCCCGCAGCGAGGTTGATGAAGACCTTCCAGTGGTAGGGCCACTCGGTGCTCAGGATTGTTCCTTCGCGGCTCATCGACTCCCACCAGCCTTCGCCGGCGCCGAAGGCGAGAACAGATGGGATCAGGCCCCCGGTGACCGAGACCAGCGCCGACCACCACGGTGCCTGACGAATGAAGAGTGCGAGTGCCAACGGCACGCTGAGGGGCAGGGCGAGCATCGCGCCGATATTGAGCATCGCCTCGAACACACCTCTGCCGTCCTTGGCGGCGAAGTAGAGCGCGATCATGATGATTGTGATGCCGAGAACGCCGGACGCGATCTGTGCGATCAGGAAGGATGTGCGCTCGTTGGGTTCGGGGCGCCGCAGTCTTCGGCACGCAAACGGCACGATGTCGCGCACGAAAACACCCGCGTTCTTATTGAGGCCGCTGTCCATGCTCGACATCGTGGCGCTGAGCATCGCGACCGCCATGAGCCCCACCAGGCCGGCGGGCAGCACCTGCATCGCCGCCACGGCGTACGCGCCTTCCGCTGGTTTGCTCAAGCCCGTGAGCGACTCGACCTCGGTCTGGAACAGGAGCCGTGCCACGATCGGCGGGATGAACCAGAAGGCCATGCCGCACAGCACCATCAGTCCGGCGAGCAAGCTGGCGAGGCGAGCCTCGCGGCCGTTTTTGACACCAAAGTACCGCTGCGCCACTTCGATGGTCGAAAACACAACAACCTTGTAGACAAGGGCGGCGATCGCGAACATCCCGGTGTACTGCCAGAAGTTCGCATCGCCCTCGTCGGCCTCGAATGTCCCTGGTGCGTTGACCACCGCGAAGGTATCGCCGAGACCGGACTCGTCGATCGCCTCGAACAGTCCATCGATGCCGCCGACCTGACGGAGGCAGAGCAGTGCGACCGCGATTGTCAGTGGGATGAGAATGATTGCCTGGAGTACATCCGTCGCCATCACCGCCCACGAGCCACCACATGTGGAGTACAGCAGAACAACGATGCCGGTGACGAGGATGACGAACTGCACACCGCTCAGCCCAAAGAACTCCGCCGGCCCCGCGATCTGTGCAGCAAAGACCGTGGCGATGAATGTTGAGAGACCCCACAGCCAGATGGCCGCGTAGAGCAGCCCGAGCACGGCATAGAGCCACGCGTACACCTGCTGCGTCGTGGTGCCGAACCGCATCTTGATGACTTCTGGTGCTGTGATCGCGCGCAGTTGTCTGAACCAGGGGCTGAGCAGGGCGGCATGCACGGTGAATGCCAGCACGTTGGCGAGGTAGATGACCTGGATCGACCACCCGGCTTCGTACGCGGCGCCGGCTGCACCGGTGAACGTCCACGCGCTGAACGCGGTCATGAACGCGCTGCACCCGACCATCCACCAGGCGCCCTGCCCGCCGAGGCGAAAGTAGTCGCTGACGCCGGAGTTGAACCGCCGGAACACAATGCCAACAGCGACAAGGACGGCGAGGTAGCCTGCGATCACGCCAACTTCGACGGCATCATTCATGTCGACTTCGCCCCGTCTCGGGTGTCGATGGCAGCGGTCTCGCGCCTGTGCGACGCGTGAACGGATGGAGTGTGCCGCGGTTCATCGGGTCTCATGCTCTTCGATCGTGCTCGCTCGGACAGCCGGGCGCATACGGACAATACAGAGTCAAGACCACACGAGACCTACAGGCGTGCGCTCACGTGTCGAATGCGTGTGCCACGTTTGCCGTGTGATGCCCGGATGCGTGCGCGTTGCACCGAATACGCAGAGATCAGCGCAGATGCTCGTCAACCATCGGTATGCTTGACGAATCGGGTGTGTGAGCCGCTGTGTTATCAATCCCGACCCGGGCGGCGTTCGCTGATGCGATGCCCGTTGGAACGCAGCGACCGGGTGTGGTGCGGGGTTTGGTGGGCCTACGTCTTCGGATCAGGCCCCGGGCCACCGGCCTCGGGATGTGAACGCTGCGTGTGCTCCCGAAGTAGGCGGCCGATGGTGGTCACGGGCTCTGGCAGACACGACGAAGCAGCCCGGGTTTCTCAGGGCGTGTACACCTCGGTCGGCTGACCGGTCGAAATCTCGCGCCCCGCGAAGTCGATCCCTCGGAGCCCGCCGCGCGTCCACTTGATGTAGCCCGGGTAGCGGTTGTCGTCGTTCGTATCACGATCGTTGCGCATGAGGTTGACCGTACTCGGATTCGCCGACTGCGGTTGGCTCGGGTTCCAGCCCCGATTGAGGTCCTCGGGGGTGAACGACCGGGCGGATCCGTCGAAGACCAACATCGGTTGCGGGATCCCCGGGAGAAAGAAGTACTCCCCGTTGCGGTTGCCGCCGTGGTACGACAGCTGGTGGAACTTCAGTACTTTCTGCCCAGGGGCGCGGACCTTCTCGATGCGCGGGGCACCCAGCGATGCTCGGGAACTCGCGCTGGTCGGACCGTCGATACCGTTCGGTGCTGTTGAGTTCTGCACCCAACGCGAGCGGTGAACTCTCCGCTCTGTCGAGGAGATGTCGACATTCTGGGCGGAGTCGACCGCCGAAACGGACAAGTGGTAACTCGAGGCGAAGGCGAATCGCTCGCGCAGCGACTGCTGTGTATCTGACGAACTCGAGACCTCCGCACCAACTTCCACCGGATCGAACTCCTCGAAGATGTCCGAACTCGCCTGCACCAACGGGCGATCGAGCGGGCACACGAACTCGGGGCTCGGCATCGACGTCTCGAAGTACGACGCGAGCGTCAGGTGAGAGTATCGGAGGTAGGGGAAGAAGCCACTCAGCGTCGAGAGTTCCCAATCGGGGTTTGGGCTGTGCGTGCGCACAAGCTCAACCACCTGGAGCACCGCGGCTTCGAGGTCGGTCGTCGGCTCAGCAACCCCCGGGATGGATTCGTGCGACGCGAGCGTCCAGGAAAGCCCATGGATGAGTCCGTTCTCGTCGACCGCGTATGAGTTCGCTCCGATCCCGATCTGGCGGAGGTTGCTCAAGCACCGCACGTCGCCGGCGGAGTTTCTCGCTGCCGCGAGCGCGGGGACCAGGAGCCCGATGAGCAGCGCGATGACGGCCACAACAACAAGCAACTCGATGAGTGTGAAGGCGTGGCATCGACAGCCGGTGTGATGATTCATCTGTAATCCCCAAAACCAGGATTCAATGCGTCCTGACCGCGTGCGACCCCCGCACGCGCCTCTAGCTCTCGTTTTCACTCGACTTGAATCGCATCCACGAGACGGAGTGCAGCACCGGGTGCTCGATCTTCGCTCGATACACACCAAGCTCTTCCGCATCCCATCCGAGGCGCCGGGCAACGCTGTGTACCATCTCCGCGTAGCGAGGCAGCCCTGGTGTGGCCAGGCAGTTCGTCCCAACCCCGAGCAGTTCGACCCGTTCGCGAATCGGGAGCACCATGGCGCGTTTGTCGCCGGGCCACGCGAGCGCATCGGACTGCTTCTCCGGGATCCTCAACTCGGGCATCCTGCCGTCGACGAGCGAAAGCGGGATCAGACAATCCTGCACGAGCAGCTTGGTCGGCGTCGAGACCTCCACCATCGAGTTGAACAAGTCTTGGAATTCAACGTTGCGGATCTCGGACCAGAGGAAGCACGTGAACGCGTGGTTGAGCCCGAGTTGGTCGGGGTCCGCGTACGAGCGGACGAACCCGTCCCCGTGATGATCGTGGTGGATCGGTGGCAGCGGGTCGCTCGAGAACTCCTCGAGGATCATGTTCTCGATGACATTCGAGGCGTCGTGCGGCGCGAGCTGATCACCTGCGAGCGGTCTGAGCTGCAGGTCGGCGAATTTCGATCGATTCACTTGCAGCGGCACGCCACTGCGGAGCCGGTAGAGATTCATGTGCCCACGGATCACCGCGAGGTCGACACGACCATCGGTGGCAGCGGGCATGACGATGAGGCAGGCGAGTGTGAGGTCGCAGCATCGGCCGATGAGCTCGCGGTTTGCCCGGTAGGCGATACGCTTCAGATCTCGCTCGTGGTCGCTCAGCCCCTCGCCGGTGACCGATCGGATCATGATCTCGAGCGAGCTGCGTGTGTCGGCGTGCCGTGGCACTTCGTCGTGGAAGCGGATCGCTGCGGTCTCAAGGCGTGCAAGCACACCGTCGGGCACACCGCGTGCCTTTGCTGCCTTGATCACGCTCCGCGTCGCAGCAAGGCCCGGGGCGCTCACGCCCGCGGTGATGGCTGGCTCC
This sequence comes from Planctomycetota bacterium, assembly GCA_038747915.1. Taxonomy (GTDB): domain Bacteria; phylum Planctomycetota; class Phycisphaerae; order Phycisphaerales; family UBA1924; genus JBCDAP01. The sequence continues at coordinate 36,997 of JBCDJJ010000001.1, forward strand.
GCGAACGCAGCGCGATGCACCTGCCAGGCGAGTTTGTTGTTCAAGCCCAGCGCCCGCTCGATGCCGACCGGACGGTCGATAGTCTCCGGCAGGGCAGCGATCAGCTCCGAGAAGGCCGACTTCAACTGACGTGTGGCGTCGGCGACTCGATCGTCGATCTGTGTCTCGGGCGTGGTGAGGGTGGTCATGACGCCCAGCTTCCCACGTGCATGTATGCCCCGGCGTCGGGTGTCAATCGCTTCGCACCCGACCGCTGAGGTTGGTGTGTTGCCGGTGAGGTTGGTGCCTGGATGTGTCTCAACGGTGCTCCACGTGGCCTGTCTCATGCTCAGTATGGCCCCGCGATCCGATTCGGCCAAGAAAAATTACGCGTAAGATTGCTCTTCGAACTTGTCCGCTGCGTGAGTGAGCGCAAGGTGAGTGATGTCCGGCTCGACATTCTGTGACCCAAGGACCTATCATGAACCTAACATTTATGTGTTCTCTCTCACCGTTTGCCGTTGTTCTCCTGGCTACGGGCACAAGCAGCGTGGCGCAGCTCCCCGGATACACCTTGGTGCCGTCGATGAGTGTGCAGGTTGGCGATGAAAACCGTGACGGCGGCATGTTCGTCAACCTCGATGACGACCCAGAACTGGAGTACGTAGCGCAGGCCCGCGACACCGTCTACGCGCTCAACCCCGATGGCTCCGCGGTCGCGGGGTGGCCGATCGTGGACGCCGACCGCAACATCTCCGGCGTCGTCGTGGGTGATCTCGCTGGCGGGGCACCGGCGTGGGGCGATGTCGACGGCGATGGTGAAGAGGAGATCGTCGTCACCACCTTCTTCTTCGGCATCCGCTCGTTCCTCCGCGTGATCGAGAAAGATGGCTCGCTCAACCCTGCCTTCTCGTTCCAAATCGGGGCGACCGGCCGCGGACCCTCGCTCGCGAACCTCGATTCCGATCCCGCGCTTGAGATCCTCGTGAACGAGTCGTTCAGCAACCCCACCTCGGGCGACATCACGATCTACGACAACAACGGGTTCTTCTTCGGGAATTTCCCGATCGCGCTCGACGACCTCGATCAGTTCACACCACCCGGGGCGCCCAACCCGCCGGAGTCACCGTTCGGCGCCACGCCATCCGTCGGTGACATCGACGATGATGGGCAGCCGGAGATCGTGACGACATCGCGGTACGGTATCTACGCCTTCGAGACCGATGGCTCTTTAGTGCCCGGCTTCCCGTTCGATATCCGCACCATCGAGCCGGGCACACCCAACGGTCCGAAGCGTGAGATGGGGAGCTTCGCTGCGGTCTCGCTCGCCGATCTCGATGGGAACGGTGATCTCGAGCTGATCTTCCCGGTGGGGATCTTCCAGGATGCATCGAACATTCCGTTCCCGCCTCCCCTAGTGCATGTGATCAACCACGACGGCACACCATTCCCGGGAAACTGGCCCTTCGCGGTGATGAACCCGGTGGTCGACGGCTCCATCGGCGAGTCGACCAACCTGAATCGGCCCGTGTCGGTCGCGGACATCGACCTCGATGGCAGCTACGACATCGTCTTTGGTGACGCGACGCTTTCGCCCAACCCGGTCAACCAGATCTACGCCCTCGAAACCGACGGCACCATCAAGCCAGGCTTCCCGATCAACGACACACCGGCACAGAACCCGATGATGATGATCGCAAACCTCGATGCCGACCCCGAGCTCGAGATCATCGGCTGGGACAACGCCGCGGCCTTCCCCAACATGGTTTACAACCACGACGGCACGCAGGATCCGGCGTGGATCTTCGACAATATCCTCGATAACCCGGCAACCTTCGATTTCGACGGCGCCGGGACGCCCACGATCGGTGACTACGACCTCGACGGCACACTCGATGTCATGTGGGTCACGAACAATCTGACGGGTAATCCTCTGACCGCTACCGAGTTTCCGCGTTTTGCGCGTGTCACCAATTTCTGGCTCTTCTCCGGCACGAACGCCTTCAACGACCAGAGCGCTCCCGTCCGTACCTATGGGTACAACAACCAACGCACCTTCGAGGCCGTCCCTCTCGCACTCATTGGTCCGGTCTGCCTCGTCGACTTCAACACCGATGGCTTTGTGAACAGCGATGACGTCGATGATTTCACAGCTGTGCTTGGCTCGGGAGATCCGGTGACCGACTTGAACGATGACGGCAGCTTCGACGCCGTCGACCTCGCGCTGTTCTTTGATCTCCTCCGCTTCGGATGCGACTGATGGACCTCGCTTGTATCGAGTCGCCCGCGTGTCTGGGGGGCTTGTGGAGGAGTACGAGGAGGCGATCTTGCCTGGCGTCACCGAAGGGTGGCGCCGGTCTTTGCTCCAACGGGCCTCTGGGACTTTGGGGATGACGCCCCGTCTGTGCGCGGGGCGGGTCCGTTGAAGCTGATGCGCCTTTGTTTGGAGACACGTCATGCGCACGAAAGGTGTAGTGGGGGTAGTGGCAGTGCTGCTCGGGGTTCCGCTGGTGCAGGCATCGGTCATCGGGGCCGCGGTCTCGCAGGACGCTGCCGATGATCTGTTCGTCACCGAGCAGATCGATAATCCGGGTGACTTGAATCCGCTGCAGCACATGTTCCGGATCGAGTCAGCGCCTCGCGTCTTCGACTCCTCCCCGCTGGGCACGAACGTACCGCGGGGCATGGCCGACTTCTCGGGCACCAGCAACCCGGCGGATACCGTGGGCATCATCCGCACGACCACCGACGGACGTCTGTTCGGGGTGTACGACACCAACGCCGGTGCCGCGCCGGGGTTCGGTCAGTCTCGCACGCTGGCCGCGAGCTGGACTTTCGATGTGTCCTCCACCTCGGGCCCGCTCGATGTCTCGGTCGAGATGGCTGCGACCGGGCAGTTCGATGCGGCGGATGACTTCCCGAATTTCGATGGTGCCGACTCGTTCAGCTTCACCTATCAGTTTGACACTGGGCCGGTGCTCGATCTCTTCACCTTCGACATCATCACCGGCTCCTTCACCCACACCACAGAGGGGGGCAATACAGAGACCTTTACTACAACGATTGAGGTCAACGGCGCGACCATCCTCGACAACGTGTTCCAGGTGCTTCAGAGCGCGCCGCTTGTCGGATCGGGCAGCACGCTCACGGTCGGATTCGCAGCGAACACGGACCCGGGCTTCTTTGATCAGGAGGCTTTCGCGTTCCGAAATATCGAGGTTTCGGTCGTCCCGGCTCAATCCGTCGGAGTCGTGTTGCTGCCAGTTGGAATCATGGCGACGAGGCGTCGCGCGTACTGATTGTCTTCCCGGTGTTCGCGTCCTCCTCTGATGAGGGGGCGCTTTCTCCCGCCCCGGTCTGTCGCGGAGCGAGAGAACGCGCCCGAGATGGCTGGGCGAATGTTCGGCCGCACATGCACGGAGTCAGTCTGGTGAAGCTATTCACTCATTCTCGCCCTGTGGGAACCACCATCGCGCTGTCGTGTGTCGGACTCAGCGTCAGCGCCGGAATGGTCGCCGCCCCGCCTGAGCTGCCGGCTCATGCAGCTGATGCGCTACCGGACCTCAGCATGGCCCACGCAAGCGATTCGTTGCTGGTGCGCTGCGCCGCGGGTGCTGATCATCAGGCGTTCAAGGATGCCATCGCTGCGCTTGGCGGGTCTGTGGTCTGGGAGTCGGCGGCGGTCCCCGGTCTGTGTCGCGTGTCGATCGACGCCCCGGTCGAGCAGGCACTCATCGAGTTTCAGTCGAAGCCAGCGCTTGTGATGTGCGTCGAGCCCGATTGGATCGGTCGTATCGAGCTCGTCCCAAATGATCCCTTCTTCTCGAGCCAGTGGAGCAAGCTCAATACAGGCCAGTTCATCGATGGCGTTCGTGGGACGCCAGGCGCCGATATCAATGCGGCGCCCGCGTGGGATCTCTTCACTGGAACGTCGGATACCGTGGTCGCGATCATTGATACAGGAGCGGTCTACTCTCACCCCGATCTGATCGACAACATCTGGACCAACACCGATGAGATCCCCGCGAACGGCATCGACGACGATGCCAACGGGTACATCGATGACATTCACGGCTACGACTTCCTGAACGACAGCGGTTCGACCATCGAGTCGCTCGCCGACAACCCGGTGCATGCCACGCACATCGCAGGAGTCATCGGTGCGAGCGGCGACAATGGTGTCGGCATTGCTGGCATCAACTGGGATGTCCGCCTGATGTACCTCAAGGTCGCCGATGTCAACGGCAACATCCAGGTCGGTCGTGCGGTGGAGGCCATCGAGTACGCCGTTGCGAACGGTGCCACCATCTCAAACAACAGTTACAGCTACAACTTTCCAAGCCCGGCTCTCCAAGCGGTCATCGCGTCTGCGAGTGCGAACGACCATGTCTTCGTCGCGAGCTCGGGGAATGATGGCACGTCTGAGGGCGGCTACCCATGCGCGTTCGAGCTGGACAATATCACATGCGTGACGGCGCTCACCAATCGCGATCTGCTCCCCGGGTTCGCGCAGTACAACGAGGTGGATGTCGACCTGGGCGCACCGGGGGTCGATGTGCTGTCAACCGTGCCGTTCGAGGCAGCGGCGACGGGCTACGGCCTGCTCACCGGCACATCGTTCGCGAGCCCACAGGTCACCGGCGCCGCTGCGCTCCTCCGTGGCTATCGCCCGATGTGGACCGCCACGCAGATCATTGAGCACCTGCACGCGACAACACGGTCCGTCGACGATCTCGCCGGCCGGACGGTCACGGGAGGCGCGCTCGACCTCGGGGCCGTGATGACTGGCGCCTTTCTCCCACCGACGTTCGACGCTGTGACGACACCCGAGGGTCTTACGCCGCCATGTACACCTGTGACCGTGTCGGCGATCGCCGATCCGCGTGAGGATGTCATCATCTTTGATCCGCGCGTGATCTACCGTCTCGACGCCGGACCTTGGCAGGAAGAACCGCTCGACGAGGATGGTCATGCCACACTTCCCGCGGTCTTGTGCGGTCAGACACTCGAGTACTACTTCCTCACGAGAGGCTTTGAATCCGGTGACATCACCTATCCTGTGGCCGGCCCGGATCAGCCGCTCGTGCTAGAAGGTGGAGTGCTTGGCGAGGTGTACGCCGACTCCTTCATGATCGACAACGGATGGACACAGGGCTGGCCCGGCGATACCGCGGTGTCGGGTTTCTGGTCGCGCGGCACACCCTCGATGACCTCGGCACAGCCTGGCGCGGGCTCGGATGACGACTTCTGCTTCGTTACCGACGGCAGTGACAACGGTCTTCTCGGTGCCTTCGACGTCGACGGAGGCACGACCTCGCTCGTCAGCCCGCGGATCGATCTCGCCGGTGCTTCCGATGTGGTGATCTCCTACGATCGGTGGTTCCACAATCAATTCGGCACCACACCGAACGAGGACGTCTTCACGGTCGAGGTTTCAAACGATGATGGCCTGACCTGGGTGATCGCGGAGACTGTCGGTCCGACCGGAACCGGCACCGCTGGGGGCTGGATCCCCTCATCGGTCCAGCTCGACAGCTTCATCATGCCCACCACATCGGTCCGTATCCGCTTTGTAGCGGGCGACACGGGTGGCTTCTCGATTGTCGAGGCGGGGGTCGACAATATCCGCATCTCGGCGAGAACCTGCGGCGTCCAGAGCCTCAGCGCTGACGTCACCGGTGATGGCGTCGTCAACGCCAATGATGTTCAGGCGTACCTGGCGTCCCTCTCAGGCACCGACTCGTTCGACGTGGCAGCGTTCTTCCTCGACCTGTCGTTGGCCTGCAGCGAGTAGCATTCGCAGCGCGCCCGAAGCGAGAGCCGTTCCAACGGGCCTTCGTACTCGGCCGCCGGTCGGCCCCGCAACATCGAAAATTATCATATGATCGCGATCGCTCGCGGTTGGGAGCGTCGATGTGGTCGGCGTTCGTGACCAACGGGAGTGTCTGCTCTCGCGGAGATCAACACCATGGCCAATGATTACTTTGGGCGTCGGAGAACTCCATTCCTTCTCGCGAGTGCGCTGTGTCTCAGCGTCATAACAGGGGCAGCTGCGGCTCAGCAGAGGGCAGGATCGTCCGCTGGGCAGTTCGGCGGCTCACCGCCGCTACAGGGTGCGTTTCATTCATGGTGGCAAGAAGATGATCGAGCCCTCTTCGAGGAGGCGCTCGCCCTCACGGGCCTGACCGCTGACGAGTTCCAGCTCCCGGTCGAACAGGTCGGCGTGTGGGGTGGTGACCGGTATCGGCTGCCACGATTCGATCTGTTCTTCAAGAACATCTGGGCGATCAGCCCGTTCACGCACCGCTTGGCGCGCACCATTCTCGATCGTGCCGACAGCCCGCTCGCCCTGAGCTACCTCGTCCAATCCCCGACCGGGTTCCGTGTCCGCGACAGCGTGTACAGCTCGTATCTCACGACAACACGGGAGCGCGTGGAAGCCGATGGTGCCATGGCGCTCGCGAACGCGCTCGAGCATCTGGGCGCGGGCGATGCGGATGAGATCGCCAAAGAAGACGGGTATGCGGAACTGCCACCCGAGGTGAACAGAGCTGCATCCATGTTGGTCTACCAGATCGTGCAGGCCAGTGCGTACCGAGCAGTCGGTCTTACAGAGCCGCTCGAAGCAATCGGGTTCGAGCCACAAGATGTCTACGACGACATGTACAGCTCGATCTTTTTCGGCCAGACACTCGATGACACCCAGCCCACGGCACCGCACGAACTTGCAAGAGAGACGCTCGAGATGAATCGCATTCTCGAAGCTGTTGACCTCAACACAGTGTTTCGCGGTGCGAACGCGCTCATGCTTGGGGCGCAGTATGCGAAGGACGAGCTCACCGGTGAACATATCAAGCAGCGCGAGGTCGAGCTGCTCCGTGAAGCCGCGCCGAAGGACGACGAGGGCGAGGTGATCGATCCGGACGCTCTCGAAAAGCAGATCGCCGGTGTCACCGCGAGCGATCTGGTTCGTCATCTTGCTGACGCGTCTTTCGCGTTCGCCATCGAAACCGATCTAGGATGGATCCGGTTGAGCGGTGCCGGCTCGCAGACCTATGGTGCGTCCGCTGAAGAGGGGCATGACCTCCTCGTTATCGATACCGGCGGCGACGATGTCTACGTCCGGGCCGCATCAACGCCGAGCTATGCGCACGGGATCGCGGTCACGATCGATCTTGTTGGGAATGACACCTACCAGTCACCTGATTACAACGCGTGGGACGAGTACTCAAAGCGGGTCGATGGCCGCAGTGATGAGTTCGAGTACCACATGCCGGAGGATCACGAGCCGTCGTTTGCAGCCGGTGTGTGCGGTTACGGGGTACTGCTTGATCTTGCGGGCGATGATCGCTACGCGTCGACGTTCGTCGGGCAGGGTGCCGCGATCATGGGCTTCGCGATGCTCTACGACTCGAGCGGCAACGACACCTACACGGGAGACACCATGCTCCAGGGTGCTGCTCGCTTCGGTGCAGCGGCACTCGTCGATCGTGAGGGTGATGACACATACCTGTGTTTCCTGCGATCCCAGGGCTACGCCGGCACGCTGGGATCCGGCCTGATCCTCGACACCGCGGGGGACGACCGCTACCACGCGGTGAACTTCCTTAGCAAGGATGAATTCGGGTACACCGTGAAGTACGCGTGGTTCAACGATGAGCCGGATGCGCTCAACATGTCGCAGGGATATGCGCACGGGCGACGCGCGGACATGTCCGACGGCCACTCGCGCGCCGGAGGTGTGGGCATGCTCATCGACGGCGGATCGGGCGACGACATCTACGAAGCCGACATCTTCTGCCAGGGCTCGAGCTACTGGTACAGCCTCGGCACGCTTTACGATGACGGTGGCGATGACCGTTATACGGCGTCGGCCTACGGGATCGCGTCTCCGGTGCACTTCACCGTTGGCGTGCTGATCGACGTGGCGGGCGACGATGTCTACCGCGCGCACCGTCACCATGGGTGCGGCTTTGCAAGAGACCTCTCGATTGGCTGGTTTGAGGATGGAGGCGGTCACGACACCTACTACGGCAACGATTCGGCCTTTGGCGTCGGGAATGTGAACAGCCTGGCGGTGTTCTGGGATCGAGGTGGTGACGATACCTACTTTGCGCGCGAGAAGTCGTTCGGACAGCCCACCATCGGGGGAACCGGTTCGATCCGGGATGTGATCGTCAACTCGGGCATGTTCATCGATGCCGCAGGGCAGGATCGCTACTTTGCACTCACAGATGAGATGGTCGCTCGCAGCCGGCGGCCCTTTGACTATGGCAAGGACGAGGGGCTGGAGCCGTTCGTGCTGCAGTACCGGGGCGAGCAGCAAGAGATGAGTGACGGTATCCGCGCTTCATGGCACAGCGTGCATGATGACAGCCCGGGTTCCACCGGGGCGATCGTCGATCATCAAGACTGGGACGACGGCACTCCTAGTACAAACTAAGCCGTGTCCGCGCACGCACCGGGCGTTCGCAGTGGATCCAACAGATGATGTGCGCGCAGGTTCGGGTTATGAATGACGTGGTTAGCAAGCCATCGGAAGTCATAGTCGTAGTAGTTTCTACATTAGAGCGGTTGCCATCTATGTGAACTATGCGCCGGAGATCCGCCGCTGCGGTGCGGGTTCTCGGGCGAGGTCGGCCTGGACGAGTTGTTCCATCAGTTGGGCGCGGGTGCCGGTGTACGCGGGGTCGTGGAAGCGATTGCGGCGCTCGTTCGGATCGTCTTGGAGATCGAAGAGTTCGCCCCAGTCACGGCCTCGATACACCGTGAGCTTGTAACGCTGTGTCACGAGTGTGCGGAGGTGAACAGCGTCCGAATCGTTGTGGTGGTTCTCGATGATGGCGTGATCACGCGGCATCGCACCGCCGGCCCATGCGTCGAGCGCATCGATGCCCTGCATGTGCCTGGGGATCTCAAGACCCGCAGCAGCCATGAACGTCGGGGCGACATCGAGCAACGAGTACACCCGATCGTCCGTGTGCCCGCTGGGGATGCGGCCTGGCCAGGCCGCGATCGTCGGGACTCGGATGACATCTTCGTAATGGAACGGCCCCTTTGCGATGAGGCCGTGCTCTCCTACGAAGTGCCCATGGTCGGAGGTGAAGTAGATCAAGGTGTTGTCAAGAATGCGGAGCTGTTCGAGGCGATCGAGCGTTTTCCCGATCCAGTGGTCCATGAAGCTGATCATGCCGTAGTAGATGGCCTGCGCTCGCTTGAGATCATCTTCGGCGACGCCGACGTGCGGGTGATAGCCGTGGTTGTTGAGACCATCCTTAGAGTACTCGGCGAAGGTCGCGTTCGGATCTCTTGTCTGACGGTGCGGCGGCGGCATCCCGTCAAACTCTCCATCGACATCGCGACCAACGGACATATCCGCGGCGGCGTACATGCTCGCCCACGGCTCGGGGACGCAGTAGGGGGGATGCGGGTCGTGGTAGCTCGACCAGATGAAGAATGGCGTGCCCGCTTCGTACGCCCGGTCGATTGCAGCGATCGTGCGTTCTCCTGTCCAGGTTGTGTAGTGGAACTCTTCGGGGAGCTTCCAGCTCATATCGGCCCGCCAGCCGTACCCCGGACCGCCGGTGATGGGTGGCGCGAGCGATGCGTGCGTGGGAGTCAGGGAGATGCCGTCGTTACCGATCTGAAAGTAGTCGGCCCAGTTCGAGAGCCCCTTCTCTTCCATCCAGATCGCGTAGTGCTGGCCGACGTGGCCTTCATCGGCGTGGTTGCGCGCCAATTCGACGTGATCGAAGCCGTACCACGGCGTTTGCGTGCTATTGAAGCTGCGCCAGAACTCGAGATCGTGCAGGGTCGGGTAGCTCTCGATGGAGTGGCAGTCATCGGTGGACCTGAGCGGCTGGAAGTGTGCCTTGCCGATGAGTGTGCTGACGTAGCCCGCGCCGCGGAGGTGGTCCCCGAGCGTCGGCACCTGCTCGGGCAGCTTCGTGCCGAGCGTGTACGCGCCGTGCGCCGAGGGGTACATGCCGGTGATCAATGATGCCCGGCTGGGTGTGCAGGTCGGGTTCGTGCAGTACGCCCGGGTGAGGTTCGTACCCATCGCTGCAAGCCGATCGAGGTTGGGTGTATGGATCCGCGGATTGAGCACACCAAGCGTCGACCAATGCTGCTGATCAGAAGTCAGAAGGAGCAGATTCGGGGGGGCGGTCACGGCTCGTCACTCCACCGGTGGGATGTCCACCATTAACTGATCGATCAAGAAAACTCGAGATCGGGTCACCACTCTTGGGGCATCTCTCTCCAGCGCGAGTTCATGTTCTACACGAGTCTCGCGGGTGCGGCGTGGAGCGATGAGTTCCCTCGTTCTTACGACTTGTGCTCCATGATGGACTTTGTCCGATTCGGTGGTTCGGAGGAAGCGGTTTCTTGTCGCTCGCCTGCGAGCACGAGCTCGGCGGAGTGCAGCCCGTCGGCTGTTGCGCGGAGCACGCTGCCCACCGAGGTGTCCGCGATGCGCACCAACACCTGCACGAGTCCGTGGAAGGCTCGGCGGACGCCAACACCACGCTGGGGCGTATCGGGTTCGTGGCTATTGGGATCGCCGTTGCCGAGCCCGATAATCCGGGCTGGGCCGTCGAGTTCGAATCGGAGCGCATTGGCGGCGTGCGGGGCGAGCCGGCCGTGCGCATCGACGACCTCGGCGGTTACGACTGCGACATCGTGCCCGTCGAACCGGTACGCATGCCGGTCGGACCGCAGGCGGATCGCGTGCGGCGGGCCGACGGTCTCCACGCGGCGGCGGAGTTCGATGCCGGCGGCGGTGTGGCCGATCGCTTCGAGCGTCCCGGGGCGGTACTCGACCTTCCATTCGGCGTGCCCGTTGGGCTCGATCTCACGGGTGCCGAGCGATTCGCCGTTGAGCAGCAGCTCGACACGCGGGCAATTCGAGTACACCCACACGTCGATGATCTCGCCCTCGCGACCGGGCCAGGTCCAGTGAGGGAAGACGTGCAGCACATCCTCGCTGGACCACCAGGCTTTGTAGTAATAGAAGCGGTCTTTGGGGAAGCCGCAGAGGTCCAGAATGCCGAAGTGCGATCCGACGCTCGGCCACCGCACGTACGGTGACTGCTCGCCGCGGTAGTCGAAACTTGTCCAGACAAAGGTGCCGGCGATGAAGTCTTTGGCAGCGACGATCTTCCACGATAGCTCAGCAGCCTGACCCCAGAACGGCCAGTTGACAACGTGCTCGTGCTGGGGCTCGGTGTGGTCGTCGTACTCATGGACGGTGCCGGCCGCGGGATCGGTCACGTACTCACCGCGTGTGCTGATCGCGCTGCTCGCCTCGGCGATCACGATCGGTAGGTCGGGGCGATTCGCGCGGAGCGTATCGAGCGAGCCATTGGGCAGATAGTTGATGCCGTGTACATCCTCGGCTTCGATGAAGCCGTTTGGCTTATCCCAGTCGTTGTTCACGCCGGCGGTGAACGGGCGGCTGATGTCGTGTTGCCGCGCGATCCGTTTGAGCGTGGCGTACATGCGGTGACCCACATCGCTCGCGTGCACCGCCATTTCCTCGTTTGCGAGGGACCACATGATCACCGAGGGATGGTGGCGGTCGCGGCGGACCATGCGGACAAGCTGCGAGATCGCCTCCTCGGAGGTGCCGAAGCAACGGATCTCGTCCATGACCAGGATGCCGAGTTCGTCGCAGAGGTCGAGCATCTCGGGCGTCGGCGGGTTGTGCGCGGTGCGAATGGCGTTGCACCCCATCTCCACGAGACGCTCGAGCCGCCATCGCTGCAGCGCATCGGGGATCGCGCAGCCCACACCGGCGTGGTCCTGATGGCTGCACACGCCTTTGAGTTTGACCGGCTGCTCGTTCAGGAAAAAGCCATGATCGGCATCGAAACGGATGGTGCGGAGGCCGAATCGTTGTTCGACATGGTCGCTCGATTTGTTGCCCACGCAGGTCTCGACCGAGGCGGTGTACCGCGATCGGTCATCGAGCGACCAGAGCCTCGGATTGTCGAGCGTGAGGGTGTCGAAGCGGAGCTCTCGTGTTTCGCCCGGGCCGAGTGGCGCGCGCTGCTCCGCACGAGCCACGACCGTGTTGGACCAGTTGCGGATCACGAGTGTGGCAACGGCGTCGGTCGGATTGTTGGTGTCGTTGATGAGTTCGACCGATGCATCGATCGCGGTACTCAACGACGCGGTACCGATCCCATCGATGCGGGTGTCGACGCGCAGGCCATCATCGAGCATGCGCACGCGTCCTGACGTGACGAGCCAGACATGCCGGTAGATGCCGGCGCCCTCGTAAAACCAACCCTCCTTGGCAGTCGCGTTCACACGAACCGCGATTACGTTGTCGCCCGGCTCCACGACATCGGAGATGTCGCACACGAAGCCGATGTACCCACTCCGGTTCTGCCCGACGAGGTGACCGTTCACAAAGACGGTGGCGTCGCGGAAGATCCCATCGAACCGCAGCGCGACGCGTCGCTCGTTGCCGATCTGATCTGCGGTGAGCGTGAGCGTGCGGCGGTACCAGCCCACACCGGCGCGGTGGAACCCGTTGCGTGGGTGATCCTCGGGTCGCGGCGTGGATTCAACCGACCAGTCGTGCGGTAGATCCACGGCCCGCCAGGACGAGTCGTCGAAGGACGGTGTTGCAGGACCGTAGCACCGTCCAGCCTTGAGCCAGTTCACACAGTCATCGGTGCCCGAGACGCTATCGAAGCCGAGGAGCGAGTGTTCCCACCCGGTCCAAGTGACCGATCGGTCTCGGATGTGTTCATCGAGGGCGAACGTCCAGTTGTTGTTGATCTGTGTGCGTGTCATGGTGTTTCTCGCGCCGTCCTGGGAGCAAAGCTGTTCATGCCGATTGGTTCAGGGGCAGCCCGATGCAATCTCATTCAGGAAGCCTGCCCACGCGAAACCATCGGGGTCCGTTGGTGCCTGCACATCGCCAAAGGCCAGCACGTCTTCCGAGCCGAGCGCGCCGCGCGGCGCCGCGAGGTCGGCGGGCGAGCATGGCCCAAAGTCGATCAGCGTAATCGAGTACGGCCGAAGTGAGATCGTGGTGATGCCACCACCGGAGACGGGCTCGGGAGCATGTTCGATCCGGGTTGGCGTGCGGTCATACGGCGAGAGCTCATCGCCGAAGTACTCGGTGGCGCCGAGGGTTCGGGTGTATATGCCCGCTGGAACCGCGACACCGGCGGCCTGCAGCTGGTCGGTTCGGTTCACCATGAACACGGTGAGACCGCCGGCCACATCGTCCGCGATCGCGTAGGCATTGACCTCGATCAGCGCTGGGTCGACGGTCACGCCGACCATCGCGCCAGAGAGACGCTCCAGGATGAACTCGAGCGCCACGCCGTTGCCCGCCAACCCGTTGAAATCGTCGAGCGAGTCGGTCGCGCGGATGATCGGCTCGTTCTCGTTACCGATCCATCGGGTGACCCAGTGCATGATCGATCGGACATCGGGTTCGCGCAGCAGGCTCGCTGTGATCTCGAAGAGCATGATCGACCGCGCGATGTCCGATTGGTCGTACCGCGGGTCGACATCCTCGTCGAAAGACTCGTAGCGGAACGCGCCATACTCGGTGACGACCATCTCGATACGATCCTTGTCCGACTGGGGGATGGAAGCGTTCGCAATCGCTGCCCGGGCCTCCTCGACGCGCTCCACAAGGTTAGTACGGTTGACGACGTAGTCGTCGAAATCGAGCACGCCAAACTGGTAGGCGTGCGGGGTGACCGCGTCGATGTAGCCAGAGAGCCCCGGGTACTCGAGAATCCTGCGATACCACGGTGTGCCGTTGCCATTGACCGCGAACCGGAGCTGCTCGAAGTCGGCCGGGTCGAGGGCGGCCTCGATCGCCTGGATGAACTCGAGTACGAACCGCGCATAGTCTTCAGGTTCGGCGGGTCCATCTTGCCCACCCCGATTCGGCTGGCGGTTCTGGTTGAGGTTGCTCTCGTTGCCGAACTGCCAGTAGTCAACGTCATACCCCATGTCCAGAGCGTGCTGGATCATCGAGGTCGCGTTGGAGATCAGGAAGTTCTTCACCGGCTCGCTGACCGTCGTGCCGCCGAAGTTGTACATACGATCAAACGGCAGGCACACCAGTGTTGTGGCGTTCGTGGCCTGGGCGATAGCCATGAACTCGTCGAAGTCGAGCACCTCGTCGGTGAACTCGTTGTTCGCAGCGTCCCACAGCCCGGGCACGCCGGTGATGAACCCATAGTTGGCGGCTTCGAGCAGTGTGGGCGCCCCGGTGCCGGTGCCGTCCTTCGACCAGATGAAGTTGTCGCTCACCTCACCGCCCGGGAACCGCAGTGCTCGAGAGCCGAGGTCGTTGAGTGCATCAGTCAGCGGGCGAGCCCCGGGCTCTCGGCGAGCGGCGTCATCGGTCACGTACAGGGTATTCAGGCCGCCCGTTCGCCCGGCGAGCGGAGCGAGTACATCGGTTGGATCGACGGTGATCCGCGGCGCTACGGTCTCGAATGTGCCTGTGAAGGCCACGTTGTCGATCACAAGGCCGGTGAAGGGGCCTGCAGCGTCCGCGGCCTGGAAGCGAAACGCCGCGGTTTCTCCGGGCGCGAGCGTGAAGTCGCTGAGCACCGTCAGGTCGGCATCGACATCGGGGTAATCCGTCGCCTCGAATGGGATGACGGGGGTGTCGTTGTCGACGAAGACCGACGGGAAGCCGTCGACCGTCAGGTCGCCCTCTCCGGTGAGCACGAACACACTCAGCATTCGCGGGCCGCCCTCAAAGCTGCGTCCATAGTCGAAGTGCAAGCGGTCGAGGACGAGTGTCTGGGCGCTGGTGTTGGTGATCGACACGTCGAGGCGACGCTGCTGATCGGTGTTGGTACGAAGGGAGACGGCGTCGATGCCCGCAGGGCCGCCCGGGATCGCGATCGTGCCAAAGGTGGCGTCGGCCGAGTTGAAGTCCGTGCGAACCTCGAATCCGCCCTGGAGCGAGCCGAGCGTCGCTGCGACGCCGGTCGCCAGCACATCCGGCGTCGAGTCATTGACGGGCTGGCTCGCGCCGGTGAAATCGGGTGTGTGCCACCCGGTGAGCAGGATGGGCGACTGGGCGCCGGTGATGGTGCCGACCGTGAGCACGCCAGCGAGCACGGCTGGCATACGGGCGCTGGTGTGGTGAGAGCAAGGATTCATCACATACTCCGTTGATCAATCGGTCGTGCGGTATTCATGACGCAGCGGAGATCGCTCCTCGGCGTTCTTCGAGCATGCGGCGCGTGTTATTGGCCTTGGCTTCGGTGATCGGGTACCATCGCAAGACGATCATCGCCAGAATCGCCATGAGCGAGGTGGAGCCTGCAAGGGCAAGCCTGAGCACCGTGATCGCAGCTTCGCTTTGGTCGCCGCCCCGTTCGGCGGCAAAGCCGGACACCGTCAGCACCACACCCATGCCGAGCATGGACAGCGAGGCGCCGCTCTTGTTGATCCAAGTGAAGATCGCTCCGTACATTCCCTCGCGCCGCTGACCCGAGACGAGCTCATCCTCGTCGCAGATGTCCGCGAGCATCGATGGCATGATCATCCCGACCGCGACCCAGATCGGCCCGCACATGATCGGGTCGAGCAAGATCCACCACGGGCTGTGCCCGGGCTGGAAGACGAACCACTTCACAACTCCACCGACCACCACCATCGCGTAGACGACCATCAGCACGGTGCGTTTCTCGTAGCGAGACGCGAGCCAGCGCATCCCGAACACCGAGACGAAGCCGACCACCGCATAGCCGGTGGACAGGATCGCCTTCCACTTGGTGCCTGTCGCGATGTCGCCCGCGAACATGTGGTATGTGATGACGTAGTAGTCGAGCCCGCTTGCGAGCATCCCAGCGATGATCTTGAAGATCGTTAGCCCGATCAGCACGCGGAAAGCGTTGCTCCGCAGCGACTGCGCGAGCGTCGGGACAAAGCGCACGCGATCCCCCTCGTCGTGTTTCGTGTTCACGAGCGACTGGAATCGCTCTTTCACGAAAAGGGCTGGCAGCACACCCATGCCCGCCATCAGGATGATGCCCACGAACCAGCCGACGAAAGGGATGCCCGCGATGAGATTCGCTCCGCTCTCGTCTGCGATCTGGCCGGCTCCCGATCCATCACCGGCGTTCGCCGCGGTGACCCAGCCAATGGCGATCATCCACGCACCGATCATGCTCGCGAGGGGTAAGACCCAGTCGCGACCGGCCTCAGCGATCTTCGAGAAGAAGGTAGGGTACGCTTGGATCCGCGTTCGTTCGTGGTAGTCGGCGGTGAGTTCGTAGGTCAGGCTATTGAACGGGACAGCAAAGATCGTCAGACACGTGAAGAACACGAGCGATGTGATCAGGAAGTACGCGAGCTGGGCGTCGTGCCCCCAGGTGGTCGGGACCATCCAGATCAGGGCGAAGCTCAGACCCATGAGGATGGCACCGACGAAGATGAATGGTCGCCGGCGGCCGTGACGCGATCGCCAGTTGTCGGAGATGTTGCCCATCATCGGATCGCTGAAGGCATCCCAGATGCGGGGGATGCTCATCGCGATGGTGAGCAGCATGGGATTGACAGCGAGCGTCATCTGGTACACAGGGATCGCGATGGTCTTGACACCCTGCTCGCCGAAGAACTTGGCGAAGCCGCCTGCGCCGAGCGCGAGCTTCTCGCCGAGGCCGACGCGGTCCTGCGCGCGCGTCTGTCCGTGGGTGGCAGAACGTGGTCGGGAGGCATGCGAAGAAGCGCTCTCGGGCAATGTGATGTCGGTGGGCGGTGTGACTGTGGTCACCGTGTCGCCCCCTCCGCATGGTTGAGAGCGAGCGGACGCCCGTTAATGTGCCCAACTTCACAGCCGGGGCGAGGCGTCTTCGGGTTGCTATATCCCGTCAAGGGACGGCCGCCGACGATGAGAGAGCACGTGTCTGCTGTGCTTGTTCGGCGCGCGTGCGCACGGAAAGGTTCGGCCGCCTCGGAGCGTGTGAGTGTCAGGAGTATCCGACGGTCGATCGTGCTTGGTCCCAGCGCATCCGTCACGGCTGTGGTGCCTCGGTCGTATGGCTCCGACCTGTACGCGCTGATCGAAGCTCCGCGACCACCTCGTCCCACTGTCGCAGCCACCGAGTCTGATCACCGTCGAGCAGCCTCGGTTGCTGCCAGAACGGACGACCGTTCTCCTCGCTCCACTGCTTGGCCGCGTTCTCCGTCTCGCGGTAGTGGGCCGTAAACGCATCCAGGAACGACTCGTCCGCGAAGGGGTCGGCGGTCTCGTACTGCCACTGCTCGAGTGCTTCGATCAGACGCTGCTTGGTCTCTGCGTACGCCGGGTCGGTGCTGAGATCATGCCATTCGTATGGATCGGTCCGGAGATCGAAGAGTTCGTAGCGGGGCGGATCGTCGAATCGGTCGTAGATGCCCCGTGAGATCGACCCCGCCGGCGCGCGCCGCCCCACCCGGAGATCCGGGGGGTTATCGGTGACCACGCCACCCCCTTGGCCCCGACCGGCCAGCATGTGCAGGTTCAACTTCCACCGGCCGTCCGTGATCGTCCGGCTCGGCCAATACGTGTTCACCGTCATGTGCGCATGAAACTCGCTCACCGCGTACGGAGAGCGATCGGGATCATCACCGCCATCGAGCAGCGGCCGCCAGGAACGCCCTGCCATGTGCTCCGGAATCTCAAGACCGACGGCATCGAGCACGGTTGGCATGAAGTCGACAAGCGACACCGGGTGGTCCGACCGCAGACCGGGTGTGCTTACATCGGGCCAACGCACGAGGAGTGGAACGTGCGCACCGAGTTCGTACACACTGACCTTGCCGCGTGTGAACGGCGGGCCATGATCGGCTGAGAAGATCACGAGCGTGTCGTCGGCGATGCCCATCTCGTCGAGGGCATCGAGCGTTTCACCAACGACCTTGTCGACACGCTGAATCGCGTTGTAGTAATCCGCCACATCGTTCAGCAGTCCGGGGTCCTGCGGGATGTCGGGGCCGAAGTACGGCAGCGTGAGCCCATGGTCCGCTGTCATGATCTGGTACGGCGAACCGGAAAACTGGAGCGGCTTGTTGTGCCCACCACTCTCCCACGCGAAGGGGCGGTGCGTGTCCGTGCTCTGCGCCATGAAGAACATCCGGGGCGACTCGTCGTCGACATACTCGGCATGGAACTGCCGCATAAACGCAGCGACCTGCGTGCCATCGGAGAGGGCCGACCCGGCGCTGTTGAAGTCCTCCCACCGGTAGCTGCGGTCAAAGGGAATGGTCTCTTCCGGCCCGACGTGCAGTTTGTAGGTGTAGGCCGTTGCGAAGCCCGCTTCTCGAAGCATCGGCGTGAGCGTGGGGACACCCTCGTGTAAGCGGAAGCCCCACTGAGACTTCTCGGGCTTGTGCGGGTTGCTCGCCAGCCCGTAGTGCCCGTTCTGATGAGGGTAGAGTCCCGTGAAGATGCTGGACCGCGATGGGCTGCACGTGGCGCTCGTGCAGTAGGCGCTTTCGAACACCACGCCCTCGGATGCGAGGCGATCGAGGTTCGGCGTGGGGACGGTGTCATCGCCGTACGGGCCAATCTGGAGGCCCATGTCTTCCATGAACAGGAAACAGACATGGGTCACGGTGCCGGCGGCGTGTGAACTCGTGCTCACCTCTGGGTGCGCACGCGGTGCGCCACCGATGGCGATGAGTGCTGCAGCGGCGACGGGCAGCGCCGCGGTGCGCACATCGGCGGTGTGTCGCCACGTCATCGGGTGATCTCCGTGCTCATTGAAATATCGAGGCGTGAGAGGCTGAAAGGTGCGAGACGCACCGTCACTTCGACCGTATCGAGGCCGGTTACGGTCGCGGGGTCATCTCCCTGCACGCTGAACCCACGCGTTGTGACGGCGCCTGCTGATGATCCTTCGGGCACATGCACCGTCGCGGTGCGCGGCTCGCGATCCTTGTTAAGCAGGTAGAGATGGATCGTTCGCCGATCCTCGGACACCACGGCAAGGGTAGGGTGGCTCGTCTCCGTGTCGACCCCACCGCCGTGGAGCACGGTCCCGCCGGCTGCGTCGCTCAGCAGATCAACCACCGCGAGCGGTGCCCGCGGGCGATGGGGCGGGTCGTACTCGAACCACGCGCGGGCCTCCGTGGGATGGTCGACATCGCGGATCTGATAGAAGCCGGGCCACACGCACGCCATGTCGAGGCCACCCTCGACAAACTGCATGAACATCTCACCCTGCATGAGCGCCACCTGCTGCTCGCTCGGTGCGGGGCCGGTTCGACTCGGGCCGATGTTCCACTCCAGGGCGCCGATCTCGATGTAGTCGTACCCGTGATCGTCGAGTAGACGCCGCGTCTCCGTGATCATCTCGACGTAGGTCCGGCTATCCCAGTACGGGTTCCATCGCGAGGAAAACCGCAGCGGCCGTGACTGCAGGAACCGCTCAAAGCTCGAGGTGCCGAACTCCCAGTACCAATGGAACTCGATCACATCGATGTGCTCGCCCGCGATCCGCATGAATGGGGCAAGCTGATCCCAGTCGCCCGCCGCGTCTCCGACGAACGGATTGGCGATGAACTTCGCCTCGGGGTCGACGGCGCTCATCGCTTCCGCGAACTGTGCGCACAGACGCGCGTACTCCAGCGGTGCGATGTAGTGATAGTTGTCGGGATGTCTGTGCCATGGCTCGTTGTCGAGATACCAGTACGTAATGCCGTAGCTTCTGTCCTTTGCGTACTGGACCCACCGCACTGCTTCCGCGATCGAATCCTCAAGTCGGTCGAGCTTGTAGCCGCTCGTCATGTTGATGCCGACGAGCGGCTCAGCTCCGACCTCACGCGCGCGCGCAACGAACTCGTCGAAGTCCATGAACGACTCGTTCGTCGCCCACTGGTCCTTTGGGATCCAGGTCGATTGCCAGTTCTGGCTGTGCTGCGCCTCGTTCCAGAGATCGACATACCCGTTTACACCCGGGTATTCCCAGTGAAAGCGGCTCGTCTCCTCGCCACCCGGATACCGAAGCGAGCCGATGCCGGCATCTCGCTTGCGATCCACGAGTGATCCCACTTCCCAGACCTCGTCAAGATCATTGAAGTAACTCAGGTTGGATCCAAAGATCATCGGATTTACAACCGTGCCCGTCACTCGAGCTTCTCGTAGATCGATCTCGATCCGGGGTTCGTGCGGATCCTGCGCAAGAGGCGACCCGCCCACGACCATCGCCAAGGCTATCACGAGACAACCACATCGATGCGTCAGTGCCATCGTGGCTCCTCCAGTTCGGCTTCCCATGCCTCGATCGAAGCCGTCATCTCGCGCACGCGAGATGGGTGCTCGTCCGCGAGGTTCCTTGTTTCCGATGGATCCTTGTCGACTCGAAAGAGCCGGGGCTGATCACGATCGGAGAGCACAAGCCGCCAGGGATATTCGAGTGCGACGCGCACGCGTCCCTCGCGGTTGGACTCGCGCCAGAAGAGGACTCGGTCCGACGTCGCATCGCCTGGAGCACGGAGCCACTCGGTGATGTCCACACCGTCAAGTTCGAGCGTGTCGCGTTGGTCCGCCCTCGCAGCGCTCAATAAAGTCGGTGTGAGATCGAGCGTGCTGACGGGCATGGCGAGACGGCCGCCCGGCTTCGCAACACCCGGCCACCGCACTGCCATCGGCACGCGGTACCCACCCTCGAACGGGCCCCACTTATACCCACGCAGCGGCGTATTATCCGACGCATTCTTGATCGAACCGCCGTTGTCGTTGAAGAAGACGACCACGGTCTCGTCATCGACACCCTCGGCCGCGAGTGCCTCGAGCACATCACCGACAGAGTCGTCCATTGCCTTCATCATCGCGATGTAGGCGAGCCGTTTGCCGCTCAGTTCAGGGAAATGCTCTGTGGCCCACGCGCGGTCCTCACCCGTGGCGTGCATCGGGGTATGCGGTGCTGTGTACGAGAGGTACAAGAAGAACGGCTGATCATCATCGGCGGCCGAGCGGATGAACTCGACGGCCTCCTCGCCGAACCGATCGGTCACGTACCCGTCCTCGACCACGGGCGTTCGTTGATCGAAGATCGCGTTCGTCAGGTTGTACTCGCCGTAGACGAACGCCTCGCTGTAGGTCTCGGTGTAGGGAAAGAAGTGCCGCGAGCCGCCCACGATGCCGAAGAAACGGTCGAACCCCCGGGCGTTGGGGTGGTGATGGTCCGCGAGGCCCTGGTGCCACTTGCCGATCAGGGCTGTTTGGTAGCCAGCGTCCTTCATGCGGTCGCCGAGTGTGCGCTCATCGAGATCGAGCCCCCAGGTCTCCCAGGTGCCATCGGTCCAGGCGGAGCTCCCGCCGGTGTTCCAGAGGCCGGGCAGGTTGTTCTCGAAACCGAACCGCTGCTGATACCGCCCCGTGAGCAGCCCGGCCCGGGAGGGCGAGCACACCGAGGCTGTCACGTACGCCCGTTCGACCACCACGCCATCGTGCGCGATCGAGTCGATGTTGGGTGTCACCTGCTCGAACGCGGCATTACCTTGAAAGCCAAAGTCGTGATAGCCAGCATCGTCGGCGAAGATCAGAACGACATTCGGCTGCGCCGCCAGAGCGTGCGAGACCAGCACCGCTGAAACAGCCGTGGCTACAAAGTGTGTCAACTCGGTTTTGGTCATCATGGAGTGCATTCTGATCACGGATCGGGATAGCAAGGAACCGCCTGAGATCTGATCGGAGCACAAGTCAGTCGTCGATGGCCACTCAGGCCGTACTCATCGGATGACCGGTGTCGTGGCAAAGACCGCAACGAACACCGCGTCCGACCGAGACATGTAGTCAAACCCATCGTCGAACTTGAACAGGCTGTCATCTTTGTTGACCGGTGCGCCGCCGAACTTGGTGTTCGAGATCACCGAGGTCTGCTTGATGAACTCGGTGTGCCCATCGTTGTAGACGATCGATCCGGTCCATCCACCGCTGTCCTGTGATCCGGTCCACAGGCTGTCGTGTCGCTCCGGGAACGGCAGGAACTCGTTCGTCTCAAGGCCATTGAAGTTCATCACGCGATCGGATGCGATTGGTGCGAGTGAGTTGCCGGTGTCACGCCATTCTTTCAGCACCAACGGGAGCATCTGGTTTGGGCCACCCTGTGTGTCCTCCGAGATCTGCAGCATCGCGTACGACCAGAAGACGTCCGTCGGCCGGTACCCTTCGGCGAGGTCCCCGTCAATGTCGCCGAACCCCTGCCCGAGCCCAACGTTGGGGTCGTAGTCAAGACGACGCGAGTTGACGGCGTTGGGGATCTCATCGATCTCCACGGGGGACACGATCGTATCGGGTTCGACGTACTCGCCACCAAGGAGGAGCAAGTATCGAGCCGCCATATTGTCACCACGGAACCAGCTCAGGTCGGCCGCCTGAGGGATGTCCGAGTTCGGCGTGGTTGCATCTCTTTGGAGTTCAGCGAGAGAGACCACTCCCGGGTAGAAACCATCGTGATCTTGGGCGAAGACAAACATGCCGCTGTGGTTCGATCGGAGGTTGGTCGCGTTGAGCATCTGCTGCGCGGTCGTGCGGGCTTGACCAAGTGCCGGCAGCAACAGCCCGATAAGCAGCGCGATCACCGCGACAACGACAAGGAGTTCGATCAATGTGAACCCGCGATTCCGTTTCATAGCACGCCTCGACTGTACGAGCCCGAAAGACCTTTCAGCGAAGAAGGCAGCGTGCGCACTCTCGCGCGCACGCTGGAGTAATCTCAGTTCGGTGGCTTACGGACAGTTGCCAAGGTTCGTCAGAAACGCCTGAACATCGGTTCCGTCCACCACGTCGAACGGCACACCAAGCGGCGCGAGCCATGTATCGCCCGCAGCGACCGAATTGCCCACCTCGGCAACATCAAACGCATCATCGATATCGAACGGCTCGGCGATGTCCGACTCGCAGTCGGAGAACTTGCCGGTCACCGCCACGTTGTCGATCGCGAGGTTGCTGAACGTTTGGTCGGCGTTATCGACCTGCCAGCGGAAGGCCGCGGTCTCGCCAGGAGACAAGATGTTGTCCGCGAGCACATCAAGGTCCGCATCGACATCGGCGTAATCACCCGGGAAGCTGCCGAGCACGAACGTGTTCTCGGTGACGAACACCACTGGGAAGCCGACGAGATCGAGGTCGCCTCCTAGAGTCCGCATGAACAGGCTGAGGAGCTTTGGCCCCGCGTTGAACAGTCGGGCGTAGTCGAAGTGTACACGGTCGAGCCGGAGCGGGAAGTTACTCGTGTTGGTGATGTCCATATCGAGACGGCGCTGACTGTCGTTGCTCGTGCGGAGCACCGATGCGTTGTTCACGTCGAGCGCCATCGGCGAGGAGAGGTTGCCGAAATCAAGGTCGGTCGACTTGGTGCCGCTGCGGACCTCGTACCCGCCCTGCAGCTGACCGCCACCGCCGGGACCACCGAGCACAGCGGAGATGCCCGGCGCGATGATGTCTGGTGTGGAGTCGTTGGTGTTGTCGTTGTTGTCCTGGTCATCACCGGAGTCGTCGGTGTTCTCGACCGCGTCCCATGCCGCAAGCACGATCGAGTCGTCTTCCTCGATGTCGTTGAAGACGAGGCGGAGCGAATCGACAAACCACGCGTAGGGCTCCTGGCCCCCGCCGGGGGGCGGAGGGGTGCGACCACGGAAGACCCACCCGAGTGGCACGCCCTCGACATCGTCGCCACCGTTGGTGACCGTTGTCTCGTCGATTACGTAGTAGTCGTTCCACACCGCGAAGGCATCGGCCGGCGTGGGGCGAGTTGGATCCGGGAAGAACGGTGCCGGCCGCCGCGCGACCGTCTCGCCGTTGGCGGGTGTGAACGCGCCGTCGCCGTCGGTATCGGCAAAGAGCGAGAAGGTCACCTGGTCCTGACTCGTGCCTGGCACGAAGAAGCCAAACTGCCCGTTCGCAGCGTCGCCGACGAGATACTCCGCGAGGATGCTCGTTCCAGCCTCGAAGGTCTTGCCGTCGAAAAGCTGGTAGATCGTCACGAAGCTGCCGGTGCCGGTCACGCCGAAGGTGTCATCGCCAGTGACTGGGTCGAGGCCGTTGGCACCACCAGAGCCCGCCCAGAAGCCGTTGCTCCCGATGCGATCCCAATCGTTGTTGTTGTCGACATTGTCGAGGATCGTGCGCGTGATGCGGAGGAAGAGATCATCCACAGCCCAGGCGTAGATCATGTCGGGTGCCATGCTCTCCGGCTGCGCGGCACGGAAGAGAAAACCGAGCTGGTGCCCGACGACAGGATCGCCGGCAAACGTTGTCGTGCTCGCCCCGATGAAGGTCTCATCGGTCCACTCCTCCCAAACACCCGGCTCGACGCCGGGCGCTGGTGGTACAGGATCCACACGCTCGAGTTGCCTTGTCACAGTAATCTGTTCACCGTTATCAAATTGACCGTTGCCGTTGATATCGGCGAAGCACTGAAACTGCGGGCTGCCGTCTGGCCAGCCGAATAGATCGCCCGCGAACGCCCCGACGTCGTAGCCCGCGAACACCGTGATATTCGGCTCGATCGTGAAGGGGAACACACGGCTGATGCCGACGAACGTGCCGCCGTTGAACCGTGAGACGAAGTAGCTTTCGCCTCGCTCCGGCGCAAGATCACCAACCCCGGGAACCTGAAAGAACCCCGTCTTGTTCGGGTTAAAGGCGACCCACGCCGAGTTGCCGAACTGTGCGAATCCATCGACGGGGTCGGTGAACGAGACCGGAAGATCGGCGGCCGAAACACCGGCAAATACCAGAGCACACGCTGTGGCGGGCAAAGCTCTCGTGCAACAAATCATCAGTGTTCTCCTCGGAAGCTGTACATATTCAGGATTCAGGAGCCCCGGTCATGAGGGGACACAGGGGCGCCGGTTGGGGCAGGCGTGTCATCTCGGAGTGGACGAACGGAGTCACGGACGAGGGCGATCGGCTCAGCAGGCGTCGCCGAGCCGTTCGGGTCGCGTCCTTCAATGCGGCACACCATGAGATCGACGATGCGCTGCACCTGATCGGCAGCTCGGAAGTCGATGGTCGACAGGGCCGGCCGCAGCACGACCGACTCGGGGATGTTGTCGAAACTGACGACCGACAGATCGCTCGGGATCGCGATGTTGAGGTCGCTGCACGCGGCGTAGAGCGAGACCGCAAGCTGATCGTTCAGGCAGATCACCGCGGTCGCCCGCTGTGCTTCGGGTGTGCTGCGCCACGAGCGGCAGAACGACGCCGCGGTTTGATAGAAGTCCTCATAGTCGCCGGTATCCGCGTGGGGCACTCGGTCGAGCATGCCGCCGCGGGCTTCGACCGCGGCCTCGATGCCGCTGACCTTGCCATCCCGGCGCTTCGCGCTCCCCACGCCGCTGCCCAAGAACAGGATGCGGCGGTGCCCGCGGTCGAGCAGCATGTCAGCCGCGAGTCGCCCCGCAGCATCGTGTGGCCACAGGAACTCGGCGTGCGCGGTGCCGCACGATCCGCCGAAGAGTGTCACCGGGATCCCGGCATCCTCGAAGGCGTGCAGCGCCTCGAGATGCTCGCGGTCCGATTCGTATACCGGGCCGAGCACCACGCCGTCGACATGGTCGCCGAGCAACTCAACGGGGAACCGCGAGAGCAGGAAGAGATCCTTCCCGGTCACGTGCAGCTGCGCGCGGTATCCGCGGCGGCCGAGCTGCTTCTGGATCTCATGCGTGAGCCGCGCAAAGAACGGGTTCTCGAAGGTGCGTGTCAGGACGACCCCGACCTCCTTCGACCTCTTGCCGCCGAGCTTCTGGGCAGCCCTGCTTGGCGTGTACCCGGTTTGCCTCACAGCCTGGAGCACGCGTTCACGCGTGTGCTCGGGGTACTTCCCTTCAACCTGACGATTCACGATATCGGAAACTGTCGTAATTCCGACACCCGCCAGCGAAGCGACGTCTCGAAGTGAAACGTTTTTTCTCCGCTGAGGGAGTGTTGTCATGTATCAAATATCGGCGAAACGTTCCGCTTGTCAAGCAGAAGTTCAATTGGAAGCACCGATCGATGAAATTTGATCAACACCCCTTGAGATCGAGGGAGTCGCTTGGTTTCGGGATTTCATGCGGATGATGCGTTGTACTCACCTCATCAGCACGCTCGGTGCGACAGAGCTTGGGTGTGTGGAGTACCGGCGGAATTCCGCTCAGTTCGAGCGCCGCGAGCTAACTCCCGCGACACAGCGTGCTGTCGCGGCTGAGTCGCCCACCTGCTCCCCTCAAACCGGCGGATTTTATGGGGGCGTGGTGTCTGCAGGCCGTTAAAGGCGAACAGGATCGGGGAGTGAACGCATCGGTCGCGAATCCCGATGGAGCCCCTTGACTTTTTCTGGAATTGTCGTAGGTTTCCCGCGACGAGACTTCTGGGGTGTCTCTATGGGGTTGGTTGCGTTGGGCATTCAATTCGTAGCGGTCCGTCGTAGTCGCTGCCGGTCGATGGGGTTCACGCTGATCGAACTCCTCGTTGTGGTGGCGGTGATCGCGCTGCTGATCGGTTTGCTGCTGCCGACGGTCGCGCGGGCCCGCGATGCCGCTTGGAACGTGCAGGATCTGAGCAACCTCCGTCAGCTCGGGGTCGCGTCGACGGCGTACCGGCAGGACAACGATGAGATGCCTCCGATCGTGCTCGACCAGTTCGGATCCGCGTTCAACCGCATCGCGTGGTCGTTCGGCGGCAAGACCTCTCATATCCTGATTCTCTTTCGGCCAGGGGGCGGCTCGACTGGCCTCGTGCACGAGAGTCAACGTCCTCTCAACGCGTACCTCTTCGACGACATCGACCCGTTCCTGACCGGGCCGTCTTCCGGCGCCGGGACACCGGATGTGCAGTTCCGGCAAGAGATTTTCAGTGCTTTCCTTAACGACATCGATCCGAGGCCCGAGCGGCCATTCTTTCGGGCATCGCGCGACCGCATCGGAGGTCCCGCCTTCGGGTGGGTCGAAGACACGGTGAATGCGCAGAGTGTGTTCACGGGCAGCGAACTGCCTGACAGCATCTATGACCTGACCGGGACAAGCTACTTCAACAACAACCTGTTCTGGGACAGTCCCGGCTACGCATCCGTCACGACCGACTGGGATGGCGATGGCGTCGGGAACCGCGCCGGCGACTTCCATGCCAGGTTCGGGGCGATTCTCCGCGATGCCGAGCGACTCACCGCCCCGTCGCGGTTCGTCGTCCTCGGTGAAGCGCCGTTGTTCCTCGCGCGTGGGTCGATTAGTGAGAGCTTTACCGGCGTGGACGCTACACATTACGCGCTCTTCGGAGACGGCCACGCCGATCGCATCACGATCGAGGACTCGCATGTCCTCTCTGGTGATCGGAACGATTGGTACGCCAGCGCCGACGGCACCCCGCCAGAAGGTCCGGACTACATCTTCCACAGTCCTCGATACCAGGACGCCTTTCCGCAATGGAGACAGTAACAGGCGGCCCCGGACGTTCCGAGGTCGCCGCTGAGACAGAAGAGTGTGATCGTTGCTGCCGACAGTGCAGCGGCGAAAACCCGGTGTTGGTCGTGTTGGTGAGTGAGTTTCTCCCAAGAGTCTGTGACTGGAGGTTCGCGATGAGTGGTTCAGTAGGTATGTCGTCCATGTGCTCCGCTGCGGCGGTGGTTGCCCTCACCACAGGCAGCGTGTTCGCCGAGCCGCTCGGGTGGCCGGGCAACGATGAGTTTGGTCTCGGCGTGCTCGCGTTCGAGACGACCGGCTCGGGCACGGGCATGGGAACCGGGATGGGTACTGGCACCGGTACCGGCATGGGGACCGGAATGGGCACGGGCATGGGTACCGAGATGATCACGCCCTGCGTCGGTGGCTTCATGATTGCCATGACTTCACCAGCCACATTTGTGGCGCCCTTCCTGGGCATCACCGGCTCGATGAGCTACGTCTATGCCCCAGCGGATCCAATCAGCGGAAACCAGTTCTTCGCCTCCAACGCAGTGCCCGGTGGTAGCCCAATCTCCATCGGTCGCAGCGTGGCGGACATCGCGGCCAACCCCTTCGATAACCCGGCAGCAGACGGTGGGCCATTCCAGGTGTGGGCACAGGGCTCGTTCCGTACGTACGAGTATCGCGGCAGTACATTTGTCACTCGTGTTCAGATGTTCATCGATAGCTGCACTCTCGCATTCAGTGTGCTCGATCAGGGCGATCTTGCTCCAACTTTCAATGGGCTTCCCGCCACCAGCTACCCGCTGTTCTTCGGCGAAAACACCCTTGGTCAGGTCTTTACCAACACCAATCCGGACGAGTACATCGGCGTGCAGTCGACCGTTGAACTCTTCGATGTCGAAGGCATCCAGATCTTCTCCAACACGTTCTCACCGACGAACCAGAACGGGTCCTACAGCTTCAGCTTCACCTCCGCACTCGAGCCCTTCGACCTCCGGCAGATCGGCATCACGTGGGACTACGAGTTCCTGACCCCGATGCCCACCGTCGACCTCGCGCCGCCGTTCATTGGCTCGTTCCCCATGGGTATGGACATGGGTACCGGCGCCGGGACGGGCGTCGGAACCGGAATGGGTACAGGTATGGGAACCTCCATGGGCAGCCCGCTCGAAGCCTTCCTTGCTGTCGACGCGTTCGACCGTGCTGCGTTCGACCAAGCCATCAGCGAGTTCGAGCCCATCTCGGCAGACTTCGACCGTAACACCACCATCGATAGCACCGACGTCGGCCTCTTCGAGGACGATTTCGACACTGTCCGTATGGCACCTTGATGCTCAGCAGTTACGTCACCCGACCGGCCACATTCTCCTGACGCTCGGGATGTGATCGCCGTTCTCATCTGATTCGAGCGATCGAGCGAACACCCGACCCGTCGCGCCCGGCCGAAAGGCTGGGCGCTCTCTTTATTCATTTGGCATGTGCTCGCGGCTCAAAGCCCGCTGTCGATAGCGACACCGGTCGAGCCCGGACGCCCTTCGAACAGTGCGTGCCACGACACGCGCTGCCCATCTCGCATCTCGATTGCCTGTCCGTTGTAGTCAAGCGTGAGTTGAGGAAACGCCGAGCCGTCACCCCATTCGAACGGCCGATTCTCGAACGCCGCATGGTTTTCGCTGACCATCCGGTAGGTGTCGGCGCCGTTCGCGTCGATGAAGAGGCCCGCGTTGATCAGCAGGTCACGAGCCGACCCAACGGATCCCTCGACGAAGGGCTGCCCGAAGCTATTTGATCGTGCGATGTACAGGTCGTCTCCGGCCTTGTCCCAGAACACACCGAGCCCGTTGACGTTCCCGACGCCGAACGCCGAGTCGTTGGTGTAATACCGATCGTCGCCGCCGGCCTCCTCAAACCAGCCGATCGAGAAATCGCGTCCGAAGCCGCACGCACGCGAGCTGTGCCCCCGATAGACGTCATCGCCGCCCTCTTCGATCACGATACCGACCGCGAAGTGGGGGGGGGAGGCGAGCGAGTACGCCGCGGTGGTGTACGAGTCGTTCCCGCCATCCTCGTACAGCATGCCGACGCTGTACCAGTACGCCGAGCCCTGACAGTAGATGTCACCCTCGTAGACGTCATTCCCGCCGCCCGCATCGATGAGCACGCCGTGCCCACCGGCCCAGGAGTGTCCATCGCTCTGGTCGGCACGTCGCCCGATCCCGAAGCCCTGAGCCATATTGAGCGCATCCGTCGCGGTGTTGAACCACGCGTACTTGACGGTGTATCCGTTGATGGGCTCGCTCAGGGAGTTCACAGCGTGGTACCGATCGTCGCCAGCGAAGTCGATCAGCAACCCAGAGCCGAGCGTGCTGCCAAAGCCTTGCGCTCGCAGGAAACAGGTGTACAGGTCGTCACCACCAGCGTCGATCAGCACGCCGGTCCCGAAGGTCGCCGCCCCCTGGAGTTGTGTGTCGCCGACGTAGACATCGTCCCCATCGTGGTCGTAGAGAAGACCGAAGCCGAGCACCGCGGCTCCCTGTCCCACGAAGGTCGAGGCATATCGATCATCGCCCCCGAGGTCGAGCAGGACGCCGTACCCGCAGATGCCGGCGGCGAAGGACGTGTTGTGATCCTCCGCGCGGTGATACTCGAATTTGTCGCTGCGAGCGTCGACTGACCTGGAGTACTCGTCCCATGCGACGAAGTCGGCCGACTCGTAGGTGTCGTCGCCGGACAGGTCGATGGCGATCCCGATGGGACGGTCGTACCCGGTGGTCGCTGCCGCTTGCACGTAGTGGTCGTCGCCGGCGGTATCGATTATCAACAGATCGTGCGCTCCGTCGTCTTCGCCGTAACGGTCCGCGCCGGCTCCGTTCAGACGCACCCATCCGAGCGGCGTCTCGACCTCGAAGGAGAAGTCCGCCTCGGCGAGGTCCGCGATCACATCGGGTGTGACCACGGCCTCGAGGGCCGACTCGAGTGCCTCGGGATCGATCACCTCGCCCTGATCGTCACGAACCGCAGCGTCCCGGATGGCGTTGATCTCCCTGTCCCTCGCGTTCGCCCCGCGGAACTCGGTGAGTGTCTCCTGCACGCCCAGCATGATCGTGTTCGCCCCGCGGTACAACGCAGCGAAGTCGACCGAATCGAGCAGCCGTTCGCGCGCGATCGTCTCTCGCATCAGGTCCGCGGGGCTCGGCGGGTTCGGATCGTCAAGCGTGCCGGTCCAGAAGACCGACTCGAACATGTCGGCGTACACCTCATCGCCACGACGCCCGAGGCGCTCGATCGGCTCGGTGAGCCCGAGCTCACGGAACTGTGATGCCTGCGCGATCTGATGGATGAGCACCGCTGCAACGTGGCGGACTTCGGGTGGGACACTCCGGTACGCGTCGGACTCGGCGATCGAGTCGGTCTCCGCCACTCCCAGTTCATCGAGTGCATCCGTGAGTGAACGCTCGCCCGCATCCCGGACGCGTTGGAGCGTCGCGGTGAGGTACGAGCCGTAGTAGTTGTCTCTGACCCGGGTGCCGGTTGCCGATTGAGCGAGGTACGCGATAACCTGTGGTTGATCACGAAAACGCATCAGCGTTTGCGCCGACTGCCTCGCGTGTGGGCTGATCTGCCAGAGGTCGTGGAAGTACAGGTCGAAATGTGGGAGACGATATCTGTCGCCACCCCATCGCGCGACGTGATCTGGCGGGAAGTTGAACTCCCGTTGGGTGAGGCCGGCGATCCGGAGTGCCTCGGCGAAGAGATCCGCGTCATCTCCCATCCATTGGCGAGAGAGCCAGCCCTGCTCCGGAGGATCACCCCCGTGGATGATCGCGGGCGGGCTCGTCGCTGATTGCTGCGCGATCCCCCATGAGGATCCGCAGACGAGCAGGAACGTGACGACAGCAGGCCGTGAGAACATGCGCGCTCCGATTTCTGGCGAACACCGACGAGCGTTCGAGTTCTTGGCTAGGCTAGTCTTTTCCAGAAAAGAAAGCCAGTGCTACTCGCTCGACGCCGACGGCGCACCGTCGTAGTGACAGACCATCGACGAGGGGACCGGCGGGTGTCGCATCAGCACACGATGCCCGTGGACATCGTCCTGCGACCAGGAGAGCCGGGAGAACACCTCGTCGATCATCGCTGCGTACTCCGGCACCAGGTCGAGTTCGCACCCATCGTGCGTGGCGGAGATCGGCATCACCTCACCGAAGAACGGCAGCGCATCCGACTCCTGCGGGGGCGTGCCGAGCAGCGACGAGTTGACCTCGCTTCGAATGCCGAAGTCCGGTTCACCATCGGGAACCAGATCATCATGCACCAAGAGATCGAACACCGCGAATTCGGCCGGTGTGCGAACGGTGAAGAGGAAGTAGGTCTTGTCACTATTTTCCTGGAACGCCAGGTCGTACTCGAGCACTTCACCGGTCACACACGTCACGACGCCCGCGTTGCCCACCGCGCCGTCCACAAGCCGGAACTCATACCCGACACTCTCACTCGGGATCACCGACCACTCGGGCAGCGGCTGGGAACAGTATCGAGTCAGCAGCGGGAGACGCGGCTCGTCGCCATTGCCGCGGACCGCGGGGTCGATCGCCAGTCGGGGGGTCGCCTTGGGTGGCTCTGAGGCGTTTGCCAGCGCGTAGAGGCGGTTGAATCGAAAGGGAACCTTCTCTCGCAGTCTGCGCAGATCGTACACACCGCGGATCGATGCCACCTGCCGTCCGTCGGGCCGTCGATCATCGGGCATGATGATGTGGGTGGTAAGCAGGACGCGCGCCTGCACACCGAGTAGGTAGCTGTTCCCGATAAACGCCATCCGTCGATGGTCGAGATCGATCCGCTCGCGGTACTCCTGGGTGAAGCCGGCGACCATCGAGTCAAAGGCCTGACGGCTACCAGCGTGGATCGAGACCAGATCGAGATACTCCGCGAACACCGATCGGACCGCGTCGATCCGCCGCTTCCCGACCCCGTACGCCTCGAGCGCCGCCGCGAAGATCTGCACGCCACCCTTCCCAGGAACAAAGGGAGCCGCAGCAAGCGGATCGCTCGCCTCGGCAAGCCGAACCAGCTTCCACGCGAGTTTGGTGTCCAGCCCCAGTTCCCGGGCCAACTCGGTCGCGCCCAGCATCTGGCGGTCCGGGCCGGTTGGACAGGCCCGCGTGACCGCATCTTGGAAGCGCACGAACAGCTCCCCCGCGACCCCCGCAAGGTCGAACGACTCGCGAGATGCCATGTCACCAACGAGTGGATCGACGCGTCGACGACGAGATCGGGACCGAGGTTGGCGCGAGGCTGCCGATTGGGAGTTAGACATCTGTATTCAACATATCGCCCATCTCTGCCGAGGCACGCCTCTTCTCGATCGAGGAGGAACTTCGGTCAGGTATTCCAGAAATTGGGTGCATGCGGACGATGGGGTACCTGAGTGATCGCTCGATCAGACCGACCAGGCCGGCACTACGCCCAATAATCGCTCGAGCGCGACCACTTCTTGTTCGACCAGCGCCGCAAAGCGTCGCCGCGCGGATGCGGGCGGCTCTGCCCGCTCCGGCCCGGCGTTCAGACGCCGCAGTGTGACCGCAGGCGACGGCTCGAGGCCAAGGAAGCTGCAGATTCGATCGATCGGCCCTGCCGGGTCGGAAACAAGATCATCGAAGTACAGCACGAGCATCTGGCTTGGATCGACGTGCCTGCGCCACCTTTCGAGCTGCTCCGAGTACCGCCCGCGAGACGCGTACGACCAATCGCGCAGCGGCCACAGCTCGTCGCGTCTCCCTGGCAGCGTGCGCACAGGCGCGGCGCCGAGCCGCGCTCCTTCCAAGTCGAGCGCGCGCTCGAACGGCTCGGATTCGAACCCGAGCCGCACCGAGTGCCGATAGTGCGACCACGCGCGATCCATCGGATGCCGCAGGACCGCGATCAGCTTCGCCTCGGGAAACAGGTGAGCCGTACGGGCCGGTACTTCGGGGTGGAACAAATACATCGGCGTTGCCTCACCGGTCAGCTTCCTGGATCCCGAGAGGACACTTGTCGCGGCGCGGCTCACGACGAGCGGCAGCCCGACGCGAGCACGCGCCCTCGAAGCATCTCGCTCATCAAGGTTGTGAAGCTCCTTCATCCGTGGCCTCATCACCCGGGGGTGGGAAGCGATCGCCTCGAAGAGCGAGGTGGAACCCGACCGCTGCGCGCCGATCAACAAGAAGTCCGGCGCACAACGCAGACCGCCGGTGAGGATGTGCCACCGCAGAATCGCGCTGTGCATCACATCAATCGGTCCGATCATGGCACCGCGCGCTCCCACGTTGCCCGCTCGAGTTCGGCGAGCTGATCTTCGATCTCACCGTTCCTCGCGGCGCGGTTTGCTCGCACGCATCCTCTGCGGGGCGTGCTCTGAAGCCGGTCCGGCCGGACGATCGCCTCGGCGTGTGCCGCGTTCAGCTCGAAGCCACGCTTACCTAGAGCGACTGCGAGTTCCTCGAAGCGCGCCGTGAGCGAGCGGACGCCGAGCACCAGGCACCGTTCCGGCATCAGGCCGGCAAAGGCGGCGAGGCGCGCGTTGTAGTCCGCCCAGCTCGCGGCAGCGAGTCGGGCGTTGAAGCGATCGATGCCGAGCGCACGCATCTGCCGGCGGAAGGGCACCCACCGGTGCAGCGTTGGATCGCCGCGCCGCCGAAGCGAATCGCACACTTCCGACGCTGGTCGCCATACCAACAGGAAGTGCGCCGCAGGGCAGATCCGGGCCCAGTCGTGCAAGAAAAGTGTCGCTCGGGGGTCCTTGGCACCACGTCCGCCACGGCCAACAAGGTCGGCCAGCAGGACGCGTGCCGTCTCGTCCTCCGACGTGGTCCACCGACACACCTCCGGGCTGGGCGGCTCGTACCAGTTTGCGTTGCGCGCACCGAGCACCGCGTCATGAAAGTCGACGAACGGCCGGTGCTCGAAGTGACCATCGGGGTTGTCGGGTGTGGCTTCGAGAAGATCGTCGCCGAGCGCAAGTCCGGACTGGCACAGCAGGTTCGCTGTCAATGAGGTACCCGAGCGGTGCATACCAGTAATGAAGAGGAACGGCTGCGCGGTCATACGCCAAGCTCTCCCGCCTCGCCGCGGCGGTTCAGCCCCACGATGGCGCGCACCAGCTGCGCGCCACGACCGATGAGCATCCGCCCGTCCTTGCTCAGTGTCATCATCGTGGCGCTCGTTGCGGCTACGCATACGCCGGTGAGTGCGAGCCACGCCGGGCCGTCCTGGGGTGCCGACAGGGCCGAGGCGAGTCCAACGGCGAGGGCCGATCCGATCACACCCGCTGCGACCGGCTCGAAGAACGGGCGGAACGCGTCGAAGAAATGCATCGGTGTCCCACGCGAGCACACGAGTGTGCCAGGAATACGGAGCACAAGCAGCACGACGCCCAGCGTCCATGCCAGCGCTTCCGGACCGTGCCGTGCACTCGCGATAAGGCTCGCGACGCAGACCACCCCGGAGACAATCCGCCAGACGAGTTGCCGCCCCGTGCGCCCGGTCGCAACAAAGACCCATTGTGTCGCGGAGCCGAGCACCTGCGCCACGCCCACGAGCACGAGGCCGCGCATCACGCCGGCCCCGCCGGACCACTGCGGGCCGAGGGCCAGCGACAACGCCGGCCCCGCCGCTGTAAACCCAACCGCGAGCGGCGGCAGTGCCAGCCAGCCCATGACCGTCAGCCCGCGGCGCAGCCGGAGGCGGAAGGCGTTCGCATTGGCGACGAGCGGGCTCAGAGCCGCGTGGCCAACGCTTGCAAGCGGGGCGGTGATCGTGTTGACCGGTGTTGAGACGAGGAAGGCCGCGCGCGTGTAGATCCCGAGTGCCGCGGGCTCGAAGAACACCGCGATAAGCGCCCGATCGACCTGCGCGAGGCCCACCGACAAGGCCTTGGTCGCCGAGAGAGGGCCGCCAAAGCGGAGCTGTTGGACGCCACGAGCGTCCAGCCACCCAGGAATCAGCGGGCCCCGCGCGGTCCAGATCACGAGCACCGCGAGCACGCCTACTCGGCCGACCGCGAATACAACCAGCGAGAGGACACCAGCGCCGAGTTCGGCCGACGCGATGGCTCCAACTGCTGCCAGGGCGTCCGCCACGAGTCGGGTCCGCGCGACCGAGCCGAACCGCAGCGACCGTTGCAGCAACCCCAGAGGAACAGCGGAGACTGCCACGAGTAGCGGCGCTGGTGAGAGCGCAAGTGCAAGCACGATCACGCCCTCCTCATCGAACGCAAAGGCCAGCACAGGACCGAGTGCGGCCATCATCATCGAGGACAGCACGCCACCCATGAGCGACAGGCCGAGCAGCCCGCGTGTCAGCCCAGCGTCGATCGTCGGCGCGCGCACGATCGCTTCAATCACACCCAGTTCGGTGAGCGCGGTGAGCACAGCGAGCGAGATCGCCGCCATGGCGAACACGCCGTACTGCTCGGGGGTGAGGACGCGACCGAGCCAAGCCGCTGCACCCACGGACACCACGAGCGAGAGGCAGGAGCCGGCCAACGCGGCAACGCCGGGTGGGACCATGTCGGCGCGGGCAGTGGGGTGTCCATCCGATTCCCCCGCATCGTCCCGCGGCTGCTCATCCCTGCTCATCGCGATCCGATCGGCTCGCGCGGGTGCGGGCCTGCTCCTGGTTGAGCAGCGCAAGCTCTCGCACGAGCGAGGTGATCTCCGACCGAAGCCGGCGGACCTTGGCGTACACGAGCATGAAGCCCACCACACCACCAATGAGACCGCAGTAGAGCAGCAGATCGGCCCCGCGGCGGATCCCGAGTGCGTTGGCGATTACGCTGGTCGAGTCCGGAAGGATGGTGAACACCGCGCCGGCAGCAAGCCCGCAGAGCACGACGAGCGTGCTCACGAGATCAAGAATCCTCGCCCGGTACATCGCTACCGTGGCAAGTGCGAGCCCGGCGAGCACGGTGAGCAAGATCACCTGAAAGGCCGTCGGGAGCGAGCCGGCGAGTGTGAGCTGGGAACTCGTCATCGGAACAGCCTCAGCAAGAGGTACTGGCCGGCCACGCGGAACACATTGAGCGTCGTCTGCCCCTTCGCACGTGAATACTCGGTGTACCGGACCGAGACGGGGACCTCGGCAAACCGCAAGTCGGCGCGAGCCACCTGATCATAGAACTCGCTCGCGTGGGCCATCCCATCTCCGCGGAGCGTAATCGCTTGGGCCGCTGCCCGGGTCAATGCCCGCAAGCCGTTGTGCGTGTCGGTGACCAGCAGCCCCGTGAGCACTCGGGTGCCGATCACGCCGATCCGGAGCACGAGCCGGCGAGCCCAGGAGATGCCGGTCGCCGATCCGAGGAACCGAGAGCCAAAGATCACGTCCGCTGTACCGGAGGCAATGGGCCCCAGCATCGCCGCGATATCCGCTGGGTCATGCTGGCCGTCGCCGTCGAAGGTCACGACGAAGTCGGCCCCATGACGGATCGCGTAGGTGAGCCCGGTCTGCAGCGCGGCCCCCTGGCCACGGTTGATCGCGTGGCGGATGAGCACACACGGCGCGTGCTCGAGCGCGGCGGCCGTTCCATCCCGGGAGCCATCGTCGACCACGCACACCTCGCACCCAAGGGCCGCGACCTCGGTCACTACCTCACGGATGACCGCGTGTTCGTTGTACGCCGGGATCACGACGACCGTCCGCCTGATCGCCTCCTGTGTATGGTCCTGTGCGGTCATGAGAGGAGCATCGACGTGAACGAGCGTGCGGTCGATCGATCCGGAGCGGGCACGATTGCGCTGGTCATCCCCGGGAGGAACTGTGCCGCCACGCTCGACAAGTGCCTCGAATCGGTCGAGCGGTGCCGGGAACGACTCATGCCTCGTGAGTTGCGCATCGTGTACGTGGATGATAGCTCGACCGATAGTTCCAGAAATATCGCGGGTCGTTTTTCTTCGGTCATGGTGCTGGAGAGCGACGCCCGGGGCCCCGGCGCTGCGAGAAACGTGGGCTGGCGCGCAAGCGAGGCCGACTGGGTCTGGTTCGTCGACTCCGACTGCATCGTCGAGCCGGACGCCCTCGAGTACCTGCTCGCTCACGAATCGGATGGGCGCACCGGTGGCGTGTCGGGCGCCTACGGCATCGCGAACCCGCACTCAATGGTTGCGCGGTTGATCCACGAGGAGATCGCAGCCCGACACCGGCGGATGGCCCTGGCACCCGGGGGCGAGGTTGATTTTCTGGCGTCGTTCAGTGTTCTGTACCGGCGGGAGGCCCTCGAGCGGACGGGTGGCTTCGACGTCCGATATCTCAAAGGGCAAGACGCCGAGCTCGCCTTTCGTGTGCAAGATGCGGGCTACGTGCTGCGCTTCGAGCCTCGAAGCATCGCGCATCATCATCACGAAGAACGCCTGCTCGGGTACCTCCGGACACAGCGCCGACACGGGTACTGGCGTGTGCTGCTGCACGGGGAGCACAAGGGCCGTGCCGTGCGGAACAGCTATTCGGACTGGACGGATCACCTGCAGCCCCCGGTGGCGCTCGCCGCGGTCGGGGTTCTGGTGCTCAGTCTGGCATGGTGGCCGGTTGCGCTCTTGGGTGCGTCTGCGGTGTTCGCGCTCGCGCTCCTTCAACTGCCGATGAGTGCTGCCATCGCATCGCACGCGCGCGTGACCGAGGCGGTGCTCTTCGTACCGTTCGGCATGGTGCGCGCGCTGTGGCGCGGCGTGGGACTCGCACACGGCTTCCTCAGGCCCGCGAAGCTGCCGCCACCGGTCGGCGATGGCGCGCCTACGTCCCGTGGATGACCTCGTACTCCCGGTAGAGCGTGCCGCGGAAGGCGGCGCGCACACCCGCGGCGTACGCAAAGTGCCGCCGAGCGGACACCCGAGCGGCCTCTGAGAACAGGCCCGGGCCAACGCGGATCGAGGCCCCCTTCGCGAGCCGGTAGACCGCGATCGCAGCCTGGAGCGCAATCCCCCATCGTCGGTGCCCGAGCAGTGCCGCGATGTGGACCGCGGCGTTGCCATGCCGGAAGCTCCGCTGGGCCACCCATGCGGGCGTGACGCGTGATGCGGGTATGTGCTCGTGAGTCTGTGCCTCCTCACACCACACGATCGAGTGCCCGGCCCGTCTCAGGCGCCGGAATGCCAGTGTGTCGTCGCCCCCGTTCCCCGCGAGGCGTTCTTCAAAGAACGGGTCGTGTGCGCGCGCCACCTCGGCTCGCACGAGCACATTGTTCGTATACGCGACCGACCGGTGATGGCCGGTCTGCCCGTGATGAGGCTCGAAATAGCGCCCAGCGAGCGCCCATTGCGGTGGGGGCTCGTCGAACACGGGCACGTTCGGCCCGGTGACGACGTCGGCGCGTGTGCGGTGCTGGGTCTCGACCAGCCGAGCGAGCCAGTCAGGTGGCGCGGATTCATCGTCGTCGATCCAGACGAGTGCTGAGGTGTCTGGCCATCGCTCGAGTGCCTGGCGGTGCGCTGCGTTGCGCGCGAAGGGAATCCCACGTTGCGTCTCGACGCCGAAGTTCACATCAAGATTCATGTTTTCCGAGAACTCGAGTGCGACAGCGCGAGCCGGGCCGTCCTCTTCGTTTTCGATCAACGCGACTCGGAGTGGGGAATCGGCCGATAGACTCTGCGTTGCGAGCGACGCGAGCAACCTTCGCAGCCCGTGGGGCCGGCGGAACGTGATGACACAGACCACGATCAGTCGCGGGTCGACGGGCTCTTCCGGCATGAACCCTTGTTCGGTGCTGCGATGAGAATCCTGTACTTCGTCACCCATTTCCCGAGCTTCTCCGAAACGTTCGTGCTGCACGAAATGACGGCGCTGATCGAGCGAGGGCACGATGTGTCCGTGCTCGCGCGTGCTCCGGTGGCGGGCCCGCTCCACGAAGCGTACGAGAAGCACCGTATGGGCGATCGAGTCCGATATATCGCGCCGCTCGAGCCAAACCGCGTGGTGCGCGTGGCCCGCTCGCTCCCGCCCCTGGCCCGCGGGCTGCGGGATCGTCCGGTGACCACGCTGCGCGCGCTGGACCCTCGGCGACTCGGAATCCGGGCAGCGACACTCGAGCCGCTCCACGCCGCCGACGCGGTTCGGCGGGATCACCGGTTCGACATCGCCCACGCGCACTTCGCGGCGCCGGGTGTAACGGCGTGCATGCTCAAGGGGTGTGGGGCGCTGACCTGCCCGGTCGTCACGACGTTCCACGACATCGGTGCGCTCACGTACGTCAAATCGTGGGGCCCGCGTGCCTACGACCAGATCTGGCGATACGGCGATCTGCACCTGATGACGAGCAGGGGGTGTCTCGAGGGGCTCGCCGAGTTCGGGTGTCCGCGTGAACGTGCGGCGGTGCATCACGTCGGCATCGATCTGGAGCGACTGGCTTTCGCGCCGAGCCGAGATTCCAGTCCCCCGTGGCGTCTGCTGTATGTGGGGCGCCTGACGGAGGGCAAGGGGTGCCACCTGGTGCTGCGAACGCTGCGCGGGCTCCTCGACGATGGGATCGATGCCACACTCCGGATCGTTGGTGACGGGGCCGAGCGTGCGCGCTTCGAGGCGCTGAGCCACGAGCTCGAGGTGACGGCCCGGACGGAGTTCACCGGGGCCCAGCCGAATAGCGTGGTGGTTGACGAGATGCGTCGTGCTCATGCTCTGCTCGCGCCGAGCTACCGTGCCGATGACGGCAAGGACGAGGTCATTCCCGTCACGCTCATGGAGGCGATGGCGGTGGGCGCACCCGTCGTCACGACGACGAACGGGTCGATCGCCGAGCTGGTCGAGCACGATGTCTCGGGCCTGATCGTGCCGGAGCGTGGGCAACGCGAGCTGGACGATGCGGTTCGCCGGCTGCTGGCCGACCGCGTGCTTCGTGGGCAGCTCGCCCGTGGTGCGAGAGCAGTCGTGGAGGAACGGCATAGCCATCACACCCAGGTGGATCGTCTGGAAACGATGTTCGAGCGTCTCGCGTCAGGAAGGGACACGGCATGAGCGGCAACGAGAACACGAGGTCGCCGAGGCTCAGCGTCATCCTCCCGTGCTACAACCGCGCGGAGGAGTTGAGCACGTGCCTGCGGTCGCTCGCTGCGCAAACGGTGAGAGATGTTGAGTTCATTGTGATCGACGATGCGTCGTCGGATCCACTCGATACGGTCCTCGAGGAGGCCCGCGTTGCCTTCGCGCCGCGTCCGCTTGTTGCGCTCCGTAATGATCGCAACAGCGGCGCGAATGCCAGCCGCAATCGTGGGCTCGAGGTGTCTCGGGGGGAATTGTTGGCGTTCATCGATTCCGACTGCATCGCTCAGCCCGATTGGCTCGAGCGACTCGCCGAACCGTTTGCGGACGACCGCGTGGTTGGCGTCACCGGCCTCGTCGAGGATGACCCAGCACAGAACATCTACGAGCGAGTGCTCTTGGGGCTGCACCGTGTCGCGCGCCGTGGGCGCGCACACCGCATCGTCGCCTGCAACATGTGCGTGCGCGCGAGCGCAGTGAAAGGATTCCGTTTCGATACCGACGCCTACGACGTCACACGCGGTCAGGCGGGCGAGGCGCGTGGGATCCGCTTCTCAGGGCGGTGCGACGAAGAGTCTCTGAACCTGCATTTACGGCGGATGGGCCGTGTGCTCGCCGAGCCGAGCGCACGAATCACACACGTGCATCGATACACGTGGGTGTCGTTCCGCAAGCAGGCGTTCCACGGCGGGCAGGGGGCCGCGGAGTTCGTCTGGCGGTATCGGCTGCCGCCGCGGATCGACGTGCTGCCGTGGATTCTGGGGTACGCAGCGCTGCCGATTGCGTTGATCCTCGCGGTGCTCATGAGTCCGTGGGTTCTCGTCGTGCCGGCTGCGCTCTTCGGTGCGGGCATCGCCGCCATCGGGTGGAACGAGCTGCGGCGCAAAGGGCGACGGCTTTCGGACCTTCCGGCCGTGCTGCCGATGCTGCTGGTGTACTACCAGCTGCGCGTCGCGGGGTATGCGCGCATGTCGCTGATGTGCCTGTTCAAGGGGCGGTCGGCCGATCGCAGGGCTTGACTCGTCGATTCCCCGGGTTATATTTTTCTAGAAATATTGGGCACCTGCGGGGGCAGGGTCTGTGCAGTCCAACCGGCCGGGGTCGTCGCGATGAGTTACAGGGATCGTTCACGAGGGTTCACGCTGATCGAGCTGCTGGTGGTTGTGGCTATGATCATCCTCCTGATCGGGCTGACGCTGCCAGCGGTTGGCCGTGCAATTGGGTCGGCCCGGAACGTCGCGTGCCTCTCCAACCTCCGCCAGCAGGGCATCGGCATCAATTCATACCTCTTTGGCGAGCAGGTCTACCCGATCACCCTCCCGTACAGGCCTGGGAACACGACGTGGAAGCGGCAGACCATGGGGGGCAAGTCCGACCACCCGAGTCTGTACTCCACCGGCTACTTCACGCAGTGGATTCCGGAGACGGAGCGTCCGCTCAACCCGTACCTCTAC
The DNA here is from genome assembly GCA_038747915.1 of Planctomycetota bacterium. Taxonomy (GTDB): domain Bacteria; phylum Planctomycetota; class Phycisphaerae; order Phycisphaerales; family UBA1924; genus JBCDAP01. The sequence continues at coordinate 78,801 of JBCDJJ010000001.1, forward strand.
GATGACATCCAGAGCAGGCCATTCTCGTACACCGATCCGTACGAGATGGATCCCGACGCGCGCGCGGAACGGGAGTTGTTCCTGGATCCCGGAGAGCGTGTTGTGCCGACTGGGACGACGACAACCGTTGATGGCGCACCGACGTTGTACGAATCGTTCGGCTCGTCCTATGCGATGAACACGTGGACGCATCGGGCGGTCGAAACACCGTGGCCGGGAGGCCGCGACTTCATCGCTGAGCTCTCGGATCGCGGTGGGTTCTCAGCCGATCTTGACGGCGATTGGCCGGTGATTTCCGCGGTGTTTAGTGAGTACTACCGGGCCGCGACGCGGCAGATGAGCCGGTGGCCGCAGGCGGAGTTCGTCCTCCAGATGGATTACCTCTTCAACTTCTCGTTTTTCGGCGACCGCCGGCTCATCCCTTCTCAGCACCCAGTCAGCTCGCTCTATCAGCACAACGTGGTCTTCGCCGACGGACACTCCAAGGGGGTCGAGCTCACGCAGAACATTCTCGACGCGTACGACTACGAGCCCGAGGGCAGCGGCAGGATCAGGATTCCCGCTGGGCCGGGTTGGTCGATGACCGATTACCGATACGATCGAGCCGCCATCCAGGAGTTCCTTAACGACTCGGGGCAGTGACGTCCCGATTGACGCACCGAGGCGTCATCAACAGATGTTCGACAACGACGCATCCAACACGGCCGGTGGAGCTGTCGATCGCCGCCATCGGCGGTGGCTGTGTGCCGTCATGTATGTCTTTGGTGGGACGATCGCGGTTGTACTCGCGTTTGCTGCGCATGCCCCCTCGCTCGAGCGCGGCGAGTTCATCCTCGATGACGAGATGAGCATCGTTCGCAAGGAGTCGTGGTACCGCAACGTGCCGGATGTCGGCGCGTTCCTGGAGCAGGCATTCGACCGCCCGGTTGTTGCGGCGACGATTCTTGCGCAGACCCGATCGATCCCGGGCGGCACGCTCCGCGAGCATGTGACGACGTATCGGCAGTTCAACATCGGCGTTCACATCGCGGTCACGCTGATGCTACTGCTCGTTGTGGCGCTCGCGCTGCAGCGGATGAAACTACCTCCCCACGCTGCCGCTCTATCGTCGATCGTGACCGCGTGCCTGTTCGCGGCGCACCCGCTCACGACTAACGTGGTGGCCTACCCGGTGCAGCGGGCCGAGTCCATGTTCGCGCTCGCCCTGCTAGGGGTGCTGGCGTCGCTGCACGTCGCGGCACGGCGTTGGTGGGTGGGTGGACCGTTGGCGGTGCTCTCCGCCGCCGCCGGCATGCTCTGCAAGTCGATGATGATCGGTGCAGCACCGATTGCGCTCATCTACGACCGCGCGGTGCTGACGGGGAGCTGGAAGCAGACGCTTCGGGCGCGGTGGTGGCTCCACTGCCTACTGTTCGCCACGTGGGGCCTGCTCGTCTGGCCGACGCGTCAGTTACGGTTTCTGACCACCCCATCGGATGATCCGGCGCGATCCCTCTCGGCAGGGTTCAACGTGCCCGGTGTGAGTTCGTGGGAGTACCTGCGGACGCAGCCGGAGGTGGTGCTGCATTACTTCGGTCTCACGTTCTGGCCCGTCGGTCTGGCGCTCGATCGGGCGTGGCCGATTAGCGAGGATCTCGCGGCCGACATCACACTTGGTGTGCTGCTGGCGGGCATCGCGGTGGCGAGCCTCGGGCTCGCAGCGTTCGCCCGTCGCACCGCCTTGCGGCTCTGCGGTGTGGGGATTCTGAGCATCTTCGTGGTACTGGCGCCGACCTCATCGTTCATCCCTATCCGTGATCTGTCGTTCGAGCACCGGTTTTATCTACCGCTCGGGGCGGTGATCGCGGTGGTGTGTGGGTGCGTGGCCGGCTTGGTGGCGATGCGGAAGGGGTGGCTTGGGCCCACCCTGGCGATCTCGCTCGCTCTTGCTACCGGCGTGGCGCTCACCGTGCGGGCCCGAGCAGAGTCGGCGGCCTGGCAGAGCAAGATCGCGCTTCTGTCGCGTGACGTCGTGCAGTCACCGCACAACCTCCGGTTGCACGTCAATCTGGCGGTGGCCTACATGGGCGACGGGCGGCGCGACAAGGCCGAGCCACATCTGAAAGAGGCGCTCCGCATCGATCCGAATCACCCGTTCGCGAACTACAACTATTCGGTGATCCTCCGTAGCAAGGGTGATATCGACGGAGCGATCGCTCACCTAGCCAAGAGCGCACCGTTGCTGCCGGGCCCGTATGGGTTCGAGGAACTCGGTCGACTGCTTCGACGCGACGGCCGAGCCGAGCAGGCGGTGGTGATCTTCGCGCAGCTAGAACGGCAGTACCCCGAGTCGCCCCGCGTGCTGGCGAACCTGGGCAACGCGCTGTCGGATGTCGGTGAATTCGCTCGTGCAGCGGAGGTGTACCGTCGTGCCTCGATCCACGCAGAGGAGCGGTTCGACTTCACGACGGCGTCGAGTGCGGCGTACAACCTTGGCAATATGCTGTTCCGACTCGGACGGTACGAGCAGGCAGCGACCGCGTATGAGCGGTGTCTGGAGATCAATCCGCGGCATCCGCGGGCGGCGACGTGGCTCGAGGAGTCACGTCGCCGAACTGCTCCGCCGGTGCTCGAAGATGACAGCACTCCATGAGAGGCTTGTCAACGAATCCAGAGTGGTGTCTCCTCCTCGGTGCGCCTGAGCGGGCTCTGAAACGCGTACTCCGGTCCTTCCGGCATGATGATCCCGACGGTGCCGTACCAGTCAGTGCGGTCCCCGGTGATGGTGTGCTCATCCTCGATGGTGATGGTCTTCACGTGGCCATCGCCGAAGGCGGTGTAGTACGTTGCTTCGGCCCCGGCGAAGCTGGTGAGCGTTGTTCCCGACCCGAAGCCGAGCAACAGCGGTGCCTCGGTCAGGATGACAGTGCGTGAGGGTGCGACGACCCGCTCGAGGTCGGCGTAGGCCTGGTCGAAGCAGGCCCGAACCTCTTCCGGTGTGGCGCTGGCTGTCGAACTATCGCGGCTGCCGCTCGTGCCGAAACAGTCGTAGCCCGGGCTATCGAGAACGACGTTGTTATTGAAGTAACTCGTGCCGGTGAGGTCGTACACGGAATCGGGCAGATTGCCATTGAACAGCAGGCTCTGGCCCGCGATCCGTGAATCTGTTTGAATCAGATCTGAGGTCGGGTTGCCCGGTGCGTCGCGCCCCGCTCGGAAGAACGGTCGCTCGGCACGCGTGTCGATCCCGTCACGGATGGAGAAGAGAAGATCAGCCCTGTGCTGCTTGTCGGCGGACACGAGAGGGAGACCTCCTGCATCATATTCGAGCCTCTCGAGGTCGTCGATCATGTACGCGTTGAGGGGGCGATTGCTCTCGTGGATATACCCGGTTTGCGTCCACGCCTCGATGGCTGGATGTGGCGTCTTACCCACCGAGTACCACGCGTTGCGGTTGTAGACGGTGAAGGTCGAGCCTTCAACGATGTTCGGGCCGACCGGGGGCTTGTTGTCGTGATCGATGCGATAGGTGCCCCACGCGATCGCGATCTGCCTCAGGTTGGAGAGGTCCTGAACGTTTAGTGCAGAGGTCCTGGCACGGCCGATGGTTGGCACCAAGAGACCAATCAGGAGCGCGATCACCGAGACGACGACCAGCAACTCGATCAGCGTGAAGCCGCACCCGGGCGCCCCGGCACGCGATGGCAGCCCGGCGCAGAGGTTCCGTTTGTTCATGTGTGACCCCAGCAAACCATGCAATCGAAAGCCGGCGCTCTGCCGGCAGCCCCAAAGACCCTTGGCAGAGTCTAGCGAACCGCCATGATATTTCCAGAATTTATGCCTTGTGATCGATGAATTCTGCCGTTGCGGTCGTTCGGCGGCGGAAAGGGGGCCTTGAGTCGGGGATTCACCGGCTGCGCTGGCGGCGAGCTTCTGAAGACCAGGAGGCTTTGACGCAAATGAAGCACACTGTTCAGTTCGTTGGTGAGAATGCGCACCACCTCACACACATGAAAAAGCCGCCGACAGGTGGTCGGCGGCTGTATCTGGCATCCTCGGTCTCGCAGATCGGGAGAAGCGTGATGCAGGACCGTGTTCGTGCAACGGACCGCGTCCCGAGTCAGATCGTGTTGCAGTCGGGCGTACCGTCGTAGGTGGTTCCGAAGGCGACGAGCATGGTGATGAAATCGTCCGCGTCGACATCACCATCGCCATCGAAGTCGCCATCGAGCCGTGTTGCACCCTCGGTGGTGCCGAAACCGACGAGGACCCGGATGAAGTCATCCGCGTCGGCATCGTTGTCGGTGTCGGTGTCACCCGGGCAGTTGTTGGGAGCGACGCCCGCAGCAGCCCCGGTGAAGATGCGAGAGATCGTGACGTTTACGTAGACCTCGGAGAAGAAGCTGAACGGACCGAGGAAGCTGTTCACATCGTCCCGGATGCCTTGGCTCAGATAAAACTCCATGGCGACGACCGGCGTCTCGCTGGTGATGCCGATGAAGCCGTTGTCGGGGTACTCGAAGCCATCGTTCAGGCTGAACGCCCAGTCGGAGAACGTGCTGATGTAGTCGATGTCGTCGAACGTACCCGGGATGCCGTCGCGTCCGGGATTCACGCCTTCGGGGGAGGCTTCGAAGTCGCAGACCGACTTGACAAGATCGACCGTGGTTCTCGATCCATCGGCGTGGACGAGGTCGAGGAGGTAGAGGTCGTCGGCATCGGCGCACTCCTCGATACCGAAGGAACCCGAACCCTCCGGGAAAATGATCGTCGGACGACCGATCAGCATGCCGATCGCGGACACGCCGCCGGCCGTGGGGAACTCGATACTCGCACGGTTGCTCCGCTGAACGCCGTTACGATCGAACGACAGGTACATGTTGAACCCGGTGCGGTTGTTCTGCGAGGGCGCACCGGAGACGCTTGCGCCCCATTGATCACCGAGTGTCAGCGACATCTCGCCGTTGAAGTCGAAGCTGTTCGCCGGACCATCGTCGTTCGTGGCCTGGCGGAAGATCATGCCGGAGCGCGTGTTGGAGTAATCGCTTCCCGCGCGCGCGGACAGATCATGGACGATGTCGCAGATGGGTGTCCCCATGCCGGTGCCCATACCGGTTCCCATCCCGGTCCCCATGAGGCCGAAGACAAGGTTGTCGATCCGTTCCGGCGATGCTGCACCGGGGCAGTCTGCCTCGGGAACGAGGAAGAACTCATCGTTGATCGGTTCTTCGAGCTCGGTCACGAACTCCTGGATCAACGTGATCGTCAGGCCAGAGCCCATGAAGCCCTCGAAGTCGCTCGTGCTCTCGGACGCAACCACGGTGACCTGGGCGCCGGCTTGGCCGGCCGAGCACACGGCTGCGGCCATGAGAGTCATCATCGATTTCATTGAATACTCCTTCTCACAAACAAAGCCCAGTGCATGGGACAACGAACAGCGCATGTCCCCTGACGCTGGGAGCGGTTCTCAACACCTCGAGGCACATACAGGTGGCTGCACCACCCGCGATGAATGGGAAGCGGCTCACCCCGTGAATCAGCGGGGCAAGACGCAGGGGTCGGGTTCGGGACGTTGTTACTCGTCCTCGAGCGACGGGTACTCTTCTGGCAGATCGAACTCGAAGCCGGGGCCAAACACGGCCATATTCCGCGGGAAGTTGCTATCGCCCTTGCGGAGGTACTCGATCTCGAGCGAGCGGTCGAGGATCTCATCGGTGACGCGGACGAGCGACACGTGGCCGTCAAAGAACAGCATGTTGTGGTCGTTGGGGAGTCCGTGCGTCCCGCTGTTGGCGAGGAACGCTCGCTCGTCGGTCGCGGTATCGACGACCTGATCGTCCACCATCGGGGTAAACGCAATCGTGTCGGCGAACGCGAGGAGCCGGCTCGGCACCATGGCTCGGTCGAGCTGGCGTGCACGGAGCAGAGCCACTTCGTGCATGGTCGGCAGTTCGTCCGCCGAGGCATAGTTCGCCTGCTGAAAGGGGTTCCAGGGGTTCCTGACCGAGAACTCACCTTCCCGCCCGAACCGTCGCTCAAGGATGCGAAGCCATGCGATGTAGTTGCCCGCGTACGATGAGCCGTACACATCGTACGGACTCGAAAGGTCGAGACCGTCGACATTGGCATCGACAGGGATCGAGCCGTCGATGGTGCCGTCCGTCAACTCATCATCGGCGGGGCATCGCCACACCTCACGCTCCGCGCGATCCTCTTCAGCAACCTTCTCACCCTCGACGATCCACCCGGGTTGAAATTCCCACGGCTCCCAGGCGATGTCGGGGTACATGTACATGTTGAGCGGGCGCTCGCTCTCGGGCAGATAGAGGTGCCCAGCGACCGCCGGGTGCGTCGTCTTGCCGCCAAAGCCCCACCAGCGTGCCACGCCATAGTGGCCACCCCTTTGGAAGTACCCCTCGGCCGAGACATCATGGTCGGCCTTGTACGCGGCTTGGGCGATGCCGATCTGCCGAAGGTTCGACATACAGGCCACACGGCCGGCGGCGTGAAAGGCTCGCTGGAGTGCCGGCGCGAGCAATGTCACCAGCAAGGCGATGACCGCGACAACAACAAGCAGTTCGAGCAGCGTGAAGCCAGCCCGGTGTGTCGGCCGCGTCGCCGCCATCGTCGAGCGATCAGCGGGCGCAGGTGCTCGCTCCGGGTCTTTGAGGTTTCGGAGAGTGTTTCCGGGCGCGATGCCGACCGGCGGATCGGCGTGCTCGGCGTTGCGGATCGGGGTCTCGCCCGCGAGCATCGAGCCGAGCAACTCGGCTGCACGGCGACCCGCCCACTTCACGTCATACGTGACCGCGGTGTACGGCTCGGTGTGCCCCTCACGTTCGCGTGTGCCGAGCGTGACGACGCTGACATCGTCGGGCACCGCGTGGCCAAGGTCTTCCAGAATCCAAAGTAGCTCGTCGGCGAGTGAGTCGGTGACGGTGAGGAACACGGTCGGTGGCTGAGGCTCAGCGAGCGCACGCTGGACGAACTCCCGTATCCGCGGCCCATTGCCCTCCGGCAGTCGCTCATGACCGAGGTCAAGGATCCACTCCTCGGGGAGTTCGACTCGCGCATCACGGCGGATGAGATCAAAGATCTCGAGCCAGATCGGCGTGATCTGCACGGGACTCGCTGCAACACGCCTGTGGCCCGCTTCGCGCAGCAGCCGTACGAACTGATCTGCGATGCTCCGTGGGTTGCTGCGCACCAGCGGGGCGACGGCCCCTTCGACCGGCGCTCCGAGCAGCACAACCGGGTGCATGTGCTCTTGGAACGCAAGGATGTGCTCGGGCGGCGTATCCGTCATGTTGAGCATCGCGAGACCAGCTACACGCTGCGACGCGAGGCGGATGATCGCTTCGGCCTGGCCGTGCATCGTCAGGTTCGATTCGGCGACGACGACTTCTCGCCCGAGATCATGCGCCGCATGCATGAAGCCGGACATCATGAGCCGGCTCACGCGGCTCCAGGTGTTCAGCAGCAGCAAGCCGAGCGGGCGATCATCGCGAGGGGCGGTATCGAGTTCATTCGCAGTGGATGCGGCCTCGGGAGCGGTGACCCCGGACAGAGAAGCTGCGAGATATGTGCCGCTGCCCCGGCGCCCAACGACCACGCCTTGTTCTTGAAGCGTGGCAATGGCGTCGCCGATCGCGCCGCGCGAGACCCCAAGGGTGTCTGCAAGCTGTCGTTGAGATGGCAGTGCAGCCCCGGGAGAGAGGCCTGATCGGGCGATCCACGCTTCAAGTTCGCGCAGCGCCAGGCCTGCCTTGCTCTGTTTGAATGCGTCCACGGGACCCCCAGACTGGCCGACCAGCCACATCGGTACTTGGGGAGCTTACATCCACATACGGATGATTCAAGCCAAATCAGGATACTTTGTGCTGATCAGGGTCGCTATCAGCCCGTGGAGCTGTGGGAATACCGTGCGCGCGGGACGCGTGGGTGGGCAACGGCTCGCGTTTACTGTCAGTGCGCGGGGCAGCAGGCCAGCGTGGGTCAGAGGTAGCCAACGCTCATGGGCGAGCTCGCCTGGAACTCAAAGAACTCCGAGTCGCAAACAGCGCGGGGGCGTCCATGCACGCAGCACGTCGCGAACTCATCGGGATCCCAGCCAGCCTCCGGGAGCAGTCGCTCGCCATCTCTCCTGCCGTGCCCCTCCTCGTGAGCAAGGAGGTCGGTCCCCTCACCGAGTCCCACGACGGTTTCCCTGAGGTTCAGGTGGTATGTGCAGGAGCGGGTTGCCGAGTTCGTGTGTCTCGCCGATCCAGAGCATCGGCACCCCTTCTTACTGATAGGCATCGGGATCACCCCGATGAACCCAGAGCGAGATCAACTGCAATGCCCCAGTGGTGCAGAGGGCGTGATATCCACGACGCGGTTGGGTGTGTCGGGTGTTCGAAGCCCATGCCAGCGTGGGTACGCAGACTGGCACCCCCCCGGTGTGTCCGTACTGCGACACATCGTTGCTTATTCCCAATGCCGAGGTTCATGGCCACTCGGCGCTTTCCGCCAAGGTGGACCATGACACCCCAGGACTGTTCACAAGTCCGTGAGTGGCCTCAGAGCCCGCCGTAGAACTTCAGCGAGTCGAATTGAACCTTCGCATGCCCCGGGCTCTGGTTGTAGACGCCGGCCTTGAAGTATGTCTCAAGACCGTTCCAGTACGACACATCCTCGCTGACCAGCGTGATGTCGTCGATCTTCACTCGGAGGTCACCTTCTTTAACCTTGATCTCGGCCTTGAAGAAGCCTCCCGGGTGTGCTCCGAGGTCGAAGATCTCGTACGTCCCATCCACAGCAAGGTTGGTCCGCAGGATGGCCCACAGGTGGTTCGGTTCGCCGGCCACGGTGCTTCGTTTCCATACCAGCCGGACAAGTGGGCCGATGTCGTAGCCATCGGCCGAGGACTTGTGATGCACCTGCATGAAGGTGAACTCGTCAACTGATGCATCAGGCTCGAATAGTTTCACCCGCCCGATCATTTTTCGCCACACGGTCGTCGCGGTGTCCCACTGCTCGGCCTGGCGAAGCTCGGAGCGGTAGCCCTCGCCCTCGATCCGGAACGTCATGTACCGGCCCGCCGAGAGATAGAAGCACCAGAAGGACCGCCCATCGTAGTCACCGATGTCGACCTTCTTTGGCGAACTGGTCGGCGCTTGCAACCAGGCTCGGTCGAGCACAGCGTGAAACTTCTCGAGGTCGTAGGGCGCATCACCGAAAGTCTCGTAGCAGCACCCGACGCACGCGTCAGCGAGCTGCGTACTCGGCACCGCCAGCGCCATCAGTGCAACCAGAGGGATGAGCGAGGCGCGTACCCGTACGGTTCGGCATCGATGCATGTGGAACTCCTCTTGTACGAGATGTGTTGCTCGGTTCGGTGACCGACGAGGGCGGTTCATCCTCCGGGTGAGTCGGTTGTATCGGTGTGATCCTGGGTCCGGGCTCCGAGATCGGGGTACCCCCAACGCAGGCGGGCACGGATGTCACGGGATGACGCGCCGAGCCGTAGCTCGAACACTCCTGGCTCGGCATGCCAACGGTCGTGCTCCTCGTCCCAGAACGCGAGTGCGCGTAGAGAGAGATCCAGGCGGACGCGCCGTGACTCTCCAGGGTCGAGCCAGAGCTTGGCGAATGCTTGTAGTTCCTGCTCGGGACGATCGATGCTCGCCTCGGCATCGTGCATGTAGAGTTGCACGACCTCTGCGCCACCGACACTCCCCTCGTTCGTCACCGTGAGTTCAACCGACACGAGTGCGGAGCCGTCGGTGGGTTCGATCACCTCGGCACCGGAATAGGAAAACTCCGTGTACGACAAGCCGTGCCCAAACGGAAGGAGTGGGGCATGTCCCACGGTGTCGAACCACCGGTAGCCCACCAGGACACCGTCGGTGTAGTGAGCCGTGCCGTGTGTGTACAGATCCATTGCGTGGATCGGTGACTGCTCGAGCTTCACGGGGAAGCTCATGGGAAGACGGCCAGACGGGTTCACATCTCCGAAGAGCACGTCCGCGAGCGCCGTCCCTGCATGCATGCCGTTGTACCAGAGGTACAGGGCAGCGGGGGTGCGGTCGAGCCATGGCATTTCTACCGGTCCCCCTGCGACAACAACAACGATGGTATTGGGATTGGCTGCCGTGACGTGATCGATCAGATGGTCCTGATGTTGTGGGAGACGGAGGTGATCCATGTCGCCATTCTCGTCGTCGTAGTCATGATTGCGGCCCACGACGACGATGGCGACATCGGATGAGCGAGCGGCTTCGATGGCATCCGCGAACTCGGCTTCGGTATCGATGCGGCTCGCCCCGGGTGGGCGCCATCCGAGCTCGACCACCGCGGACCGTCCCGGACGCATGTATTCAACCACGAACTCATACGCCCGATCGGAGCTGAGCTCGATCTCGAGTTCCCGGCGCTGCGGCTGGCGGTTGCCCCAGTTGTTGATGACCTCTTCGCCGTCGATCAGCAGGCGCGATCCTTGCTCGGAGTACAGGGCAAACAGGTGTCCCCCCGTGGTGTGTGGCCGGATGGTCGCGGTCCATCGCGCCGAGAACCGGTCGGTCTCGATGCCGTCGGGCGTGTCGTCGTGCTGATCGCCGGATGCACCCCAGTCGAACCACACCGTCGGCTCGTACCGAACTGTCTCGGGGGTGCCGCGAAGATCCGAACGCGCGAAGTACTCGCCCCGCCACCCCGGCTCGCCGCTCGCAGGATCGGTTGTGAGCAGCACCGAGGGTGGGATCGGCTGCAGCTGATCGTCGGACCGGCGATCGAGTTCGTACGCCGGGACGTAGACCAACTCAGCGGTGTCGCCGAGTCGCCTCCGAAGGCCTTCGAGCGGGGTGACCTCGAAGGGCGTCTTGACCGCGCTGCTGCCGCCACCCGAGCCGTGCATCGCGTCGGCGTTCTCACCGATCACAGCGATCCGGAAGACGCCATTGGGGTCGAGCGGCAGCACACCATCGTTCTTGAGCAAGACGATCGCTTCTTCAGCGACACGTCGAGCGACGTCCTGGTGCGCACGCGTGTTGCGAGTACCGGGGATCCGCTCGCCATCGAGCGCGCCGATGCGTTCCTGGACGCGCAGCACTCGGCGGGCCATGTCGTCGATCACACGCTCCGGGACGCGCCCGTCGCGGACGGCGGCGATCAGTCCATCGGCAAAGTGATGCTCGTTGTAGGGTGTTTTCGTGCCCATCTCGACATCGAGACCCCCAAGTGCTGAGGCGACCCCGTCGTTCACAGCTGACCAGTCGGAGACCACGAACCCCTCGAAGCCGAACTCGTCCTTGAGCACGTCCCGCAGCATCTCTGCGTGCTCGGACATCTCGATGCCGTCGATTCGGTTGTAGCCGGCCATCACGCAGAGCACGCCGGCATCCACCGTCATCTCGAAGGCACGCAGGTAGATCTCTCGGAGTGCGCGTTCGTCGGCGATGACATCGGAGTTGGTCCGGTCCCAGTCCTGGTTATTTGCGACGTAATGCTTCGAGCAGGCAGCAACACCGTGGCTCTGGATCCCACGCACCACCGCAGAGGCGATCGTTCCAGCCAGGTGCGGATCCTCGCCGAGGTACTCGAATGTGCGCCCATTCAGCGGTGTTCGCACGATGTTGATCGCCGGCCCGAGCAGCACATCTTTCCCTCGGTGCCGGGCCTCCGCACCCAGCACCGCGCCGTACTCGACAGCAAGGTCAGGATTCCATGTCGACGCGAGCGCGGAGCCGGTGGGCAGATAGGTCGCGTAGTCGTCCGGCCACCCGGCCGACTTCCACTCGTATGGCATGATCTCTCGCCGAACCCCGTGTGGCCCATCGGTAAAGGTGAGCGGGGGGATCCCGAGGCGCGGTACACCGCGTGTGCTGAACTTGGTCTCGCCGTGGAGCAGCGCAGATTTCTCTTCAAGCGTCATCTGATCGAGCAGTCGTTCGATCCTCGAGTCGACATCATCTGCTGGCTGCGGTAGCTCGGAGGCCGTCACAGACGAGGCCACGCAGGCTGCGAGTACCGTGCAGATGATTGCTGCGGCTCGAATCACCGTGAACGATCGCGACATCCGGCATCTCCTTCTGTGGTTCATTGTGGGCGAGTGCCCGTGCAGCACGAATGTTCAAGGCCCACACCCGAGGGCAAGCTCATCCAGAAAGACGGCCACATCGACCGCATCAGTCAGTCCGTCCAACGACACGTCGGCGCTGCTCGATCCTGCTCCGACGGCGGTGAGCAACTGTGTGAGATCACCGCCCTCGATCACCCCGTTGCCATCGAAGTCCGGAACGCACGTGCTGCCGATGTTTGCCACGAGGTTTGTTGCACGAGCCGACCGGCGCAGGCGCAGTTCGAGACGGTCCCAAGACTCGGGGTAGCGCACCGAGCCTTCGAGAGGAACGTTCTGCATGCCCGGCGCGGCTCTCGGAGTGAGTTCGCCGCGTGATAGGTTCATGAACGAGAGCGATGCTTCGCCCCTTCCGCTATCGGCTTCGAAGTCGATTATCAGAAGCACGCGAGCCCATTCGCCCCTGGTGTACCAGCCGTCGGGGATATCGATCGATTGTTGTGGCAGGGTGCCGAAGCGATCTCCGCGGATGAGGAACTCTTTGTCGCTCATCCCAAACTGGATGCCCTCGGAGAAACCGTCGCTGTTGGTCAGAATGAAGTACGCATTACCGTTGGCGCCGCCGAGTTCACCGACGCTGGCATCGAATCGTGCCATCGCGCGCGTTTCTGTCTCGAAGAATGGCGGTGAGCAGTATCGGGCATCGTTCGGGCGTGAGATGATCGAGTCGCGACCGGGTCTGCTCGACACTGCGAAGCTGGTTGTTTCGGGGTGGTCGCCAAGGGCAACCAACGAGACGTTGTCACCGTCGATGGCGCTGAGATCGCTCCCCATCTCCCAGCTATCCTGTCCGACCATGTTCTGCCCGAGTGTGCCACTGAAATTGAAGTCGTATCGGTACTCGGAGCCGCATTGCGGGCAGGGTGGTTGATTGGAAGGCCCGGGTATGGGTAGTCCATCTCGTAACGCCAGCTGTGCTTCGTAGAGGTTGGGCGGGTTCGGCGTCGGGGCTCCTGGGCCGACCAACTCCTGGACACACTCCGGATCGCCCCAGAGCGGATGGACCGCCCGGGTCGGCGTGGCGCAGCGCACACCAACAAGAGCGCCTCGCGGCATCAAGTCTGGCTGAGAGATCAGCCGTCCGCCTGAAAACCCGGTTGAGATGTTCCAGTGCGCGTGCCGTGCCCCGAAGCGCGGTCCGCCGTCTGCGCCGCCGCCGGGCGAGCCATCATTGTTGATCGTCACCTCAGTGATGACGTTCTCGTAGGGCAGGCCCTTGTGGTAGTCGAACGCTCCGTGAGCCATGGTCCCGCGGCTGTAGACGTTCCCCATCGAGAAACCACCGAGGTAGATTCCGTGCAGCGGGCGCGATCGGATGTCGAAGTCTTCGAACAGGCAGTTGAACGCCCGGGAGATGACAAAGGCGTGGTGATGGCGATGGAGCCAGGACTCGGTGCTGTCGACAGTCAGGCCACTGACCGTGATATTCGCTGAAAAACTCGCCATCACAGCGAGCCCGCCCGCATTCAAGATGGTGACATCGGAGACAAAGCCGTCGACCGTATCGCCGAAGAAGATGCCGTTGAAGCCCGGCTCGAGGTTGTGCAGCGAGCGGGTCCACTCATAGTCCCGGTCAAGGTGGATCGTCAGCCGTGAGACGCCGACATTGCGTCGAAGGTCACCGAGACTTGAAACACGCGGGTTCCACTCGGATCGGAGGTCGAACCGCAGTGGTTCGCGGAGCGTCAGCAGGCCGGTGGACACCGATTCGACGGTTGCCATCGCGGCAAACGAGGCCTGGCGATCGGGGAGCACACGCGCGTCTGCCACCGGATCGAAATCGTAATTCGATGCCCACACGCCGTCACCAAGTAGATGGCGCAGCGTCGAACGATCATCGGCGTTATCGACTTCGATTAAGACCGGCTGACCGGATGCGAAGCTCGTTGCGTTGGAGAGGGCAAGCGTGCGTTCGCCGCGCGATGCTGCTCCCTCGACGTGTCCTTGCGGTGATGTGCGACGCCAGCCATCGTTGATGTCGGAGATATCCGGAACGCCGATGAGAGGTCCGTCGCGATTGGGCCCGGTGAACCAGAGCATCCCGCCGGTGCCCGACCACGTCGACTTCCCGCCGGTGCGGAAGACGGCGTAGCCGCTCTCAAGAGACTCCTCGAATCGCAGGACCGTGCCGGCTTCGCTCTGCCCAAGCAGCATGGTGTCGTCTGACCGGATGAACACTGGCCCTGTGAGTCGGTACGTGCCGTTCGGCACAAACACGATCACCCCGTTGGTGAAGCTCGGCGCGATGCCACCGGCGGCGTCAAGGGCCGCCTGGATCGCCGCGGTGTCATCCGCGACACCATCGCCCGTCGCGCTATACGGCGGGGCCGCGACATTGATGAGCCCCATACCAGCACCGCTCGGCAGATCGACACCGCCGCTCCGGTACCCGACATGCATGACGTTTGGGATGTTCGGGTGTGTGTCCGGCTGGGCGACGAAGGTGGCCCAGGCGACGGGTGAGCTTGCCTGAGCGTGCGCGAGACCGCCTCCGACCATGTGCATGGCCGACACGAGGAGGCCGCAGGCCGCTGCGATGCGGAACGGTGGCGTCGGCTGGCGCGCACGGGTGATACTCCCACTCATCCAGAGGCAAAAGATAAAATATTTTACCTCGTGTATCATAAATAGTACATTAATGTACATTTAGCCGTATGTATCGTTGGTTCGACTCCCCCTCATGGTGACTCATCAGCGTCGAAAATCAAGGTATAAACTGAAAAATCGCTGCGATGCATGCGGGAGGGTGTGTAGTCGTGCGTCGCCAATGGTATTGAGACTGCTGAAAAGAATTGTTTCACCTTTTGAAAATTATTCTGGACTGTTCGGAACAATAGTGTCAATGTACAGTGCAAGGAGCACCGATGTCGATCGTTGAAGTCGCCAAGGTTGCCGGCACGTCACACGCGACTGTTTCGCGCGTGATCAACAACAGGCGTGGCGTCTCGCCGGAAACCGCTGCCGCGGTGCAGCGAGCGATGGAAGAGCTCGGCTACACGCCCCCCAAGGTGCGACGTGGCCCCAAGCCGCGGGTTGAAAGAACCGTTTCTGTTGGAGGGATTGGACTGATCTGGTTCGGCACCGACGCTGCCTTCGCGCGCGCCCCGATCGCGTCGAAGGCGTGCGCTGGAGCGGAACGGGCCGCTGCACAGGCGGGACGCAGCCTTTTGCTTTGTCAGATCGACCGTGAAGCATCGGAACTGCCGGGTTGGGTGAATCTCGATCACGTTGATGGGCTGATCCTTCACGGGCTCCCGCCGGCATCCAGGATTGCCAAGAGGCTCCGCGGGTATCCGAGCGTCTGGATGTTGAGTCCAAGGGCGGAAGAAGGGTTCTGGGGTGATCGGGTGATGCCCGACAATCGGGCCGTTGGTCGGCTCGCAGCGGAGTACCTGCTCGGCCGTGGACATCGGTCGCTCGCGTATCTGCTCCTCGATCCGACGCACTACGGCTTCGAGGCACGGCGGAGTGCCTTCGTGGCGACAGCGGAGCGGAGTGGCGCGGAGGTTCTCGTGGCAACCGACAGCGAGGCGAGTCGCGAGCTGCAGACCGATCCAAGTTTTGCCGTAGAGTCGATCGACCGTGCACTCGGTCAGATTCGTGCAGCGCCCCAGCGGCCCACTGGACTCTTCGTCCCGAGCGATCAGTTGGTCGCTCTGGTCTATGGCCGGCTCCGAGCTGCTGGCTTGGAGCCTCAGCGTGATATCGACATCATCTCCTGCGACAACGAGTGGACCATTGATGCGCTCTATCCAAAGCCGGCGACGATCGATCTCAGGGCCGAGCTGATCGGCGAAGTCGCGGTGCAGCAGTTGCTGCACCGAATCGAGCATCCGGCATCCGAGCACGTGAGCGCCACGCTGACGATCGATGGATACGTCGTCGAGCCGACTGAGAGCTTATCCGGGGCACCGAACTTACCCCCTGACCGTGTGCGAGCAGAGAACGCTGAAGCCGGCGCGAGCGGTGTTGTGCCAGGCGAACCCGAGGAGCATGTGTGATGAGAGAACGCTCAAGATATTTGTATCGATTCTTGCGGGCGACTCCGACGATCGTGATGGCTGGGGGGGTGTGCGCGCAGACCTTTGCAGTGACCGACGGCCTCGGAGACGGCGACCGTGACAATGATGCGGTTCTGGAGGCACTACCAGAGGATCTGAGTGATATCGGCCTTGTTTGGTTCATTGCGAGGGGTACCAGCGGGATCTCGCTCGGCGTGCAGGATGATTCCGGTGGCATCGGCTCGGGGAACGCGCTCAGCATCAACCTCTTCAATACGGACTCGAACCGTGCGGCTGTGGCGAATGTGCCCGAGGCCACGCTTGAGCTCGGCGATCGTGCGATCTTGACGTTCACCGCTCGAGCGACCAGCAACGTTGCTGGCGACCCGGCGCTAATCGCCGACCGTGCGTTCCGATTCGGTATCTACAACACTCAGGGCACACCGGTGACTGCTGACGGCGGATCGGAGGCAGACGGTGACATCGGCTATGTGGTCCAGAACGACATCGGCCCTGCTCAGATGCCCGGAACTACAGCCGACCGGACCGTCGACATCCGCTTCGATCTCGGTGGTGTGCTGCTCGGCGGGAGCCAGGACTCGTTCGGGGCCAGCACCAACAGCCCGGTATTCGCCCTCGATGACAGCGCCCCGCGTGTCTATACCCTCGTGATCGAGCGTACGTCCGATGGAACTGGCGGCGATGGCACCGACGGGATCGATGACATGCGGGTCACGCTGTCGATCGATGGCGAGGTTGCCGAGAGCGACAGTCATCCCGATCCGGGCACCTTTACCTTTGACTCGATCGCGATCGGATCGGATGCGGCGGTGCTCGATGTGCTCATCGACGACGTGCAATACGCTGTTATCCGCGCGAGTGAGCCCACGCCGGATATGGACGGCTTCGGCGACGGTGACCGAGACAACGATGGTGTGCTGGACGGCCCCTTCGATGATCTCGCCGATCTTGGCTTTGGTTGGTTCGCAGGGCGCGGTACCAGTGGCATCGATCTGAGTGTGACCGACGATCAAGGCGGCATCGGGAACGGGAGTGCGCTGCTCGTTGACATTACCAACACCTCGTCCAACCGCGCCGCGATCGCGAACGTGCTCCCCGCTGTGCTCGAGCTCGGTGATCGGGCGGTACTCGAGGCTACCGTGCGGGCGATCGATGATGTGAGCGGGCCGACCAATCCGCTCCGCAGCGACCGCGGCTTCCGCTTCGGCATCTACGACTCGGCTGGCACAATGGTGACCGGGGACATGGGCGGCCCAACTACAGACGACGACCTCGGCTACGTCGTGCAGGCCGATGTCGGCGACCCGCAGACGTCGGGATCGGCCGACCGCACGGTCGACATCCGATTCGATCTCGCCGGCACACTGCTCGGCGGAAGCCAAGACTCATTCGGTGCGAACTCCAACACGGTGGGATTCGGACTCGACGACTCGGATCCCAAGACATATGTGCTGGTGCTCGAGCGAGTTCCGGATGACACCGGCGGGGATGGCGTTGACGGCATCGACGACATGCGGGTGTCGCTGATTGTCGACGGTCAGGTTGCTGAGGTCGACGAGCACCCTGATCCTGCGACGTTCATCTTTGATCAGATCGTCTTCGGGACGAACGCCGATCAGCTGCGCTTTGCGCTCGACGATGTTCGCTTCAGCTTCATCGACGCGAGCGATATCACCACGGACGGTTTCGGTGATGGTGATTTCGACAACGACAGTAACGCCGAGGGGCCGATCGAGGATCTTGCCGACGTTGGTTTCCCGTGGGCGCTCGCTGCTGGGACCAGTGGTGTGAACATCCGCTCGGTGGTCGACGATGCGACCGGCGGGGGTGGCAATGCCTTCAACATCGGAGTATCGACCACGAGCACGCGTGCGCACATCGCACGGTTCCCGAGGGCCGAGCTGGCCGGTGCGGGGGACTCTGTCGAGTTCGCCTTTGATATTCGCTTCCTGCCACCGGTCGCACCGAACGATCGGCGCTTCCGATTCGGCATCTTCGACCAGATGGGCACTTTCGTCGTCGGTGACACCGGATCATCCGAGGGGACGACCGACGATGATCTCGGCTACAACGCGCAGCTTGATATCGGAAACGATCAAAGCACCAGCGGCGGCGAACGGACCGCGACTGTGACCGTTCGTCAAGATCCAGCGCCCACGATTCTGGGCGGAAGCAACCCCGGGCTCGGAGGGTCGCTGTTCGACGAGAGCCTGACACTCGGTGAGACCTGGCGTCGCGTTGGTCTCACGCTCACGCTGCTCGGCGACGGTTCGCTGGACGTCGAACTCGCCGTCGATGGTTCGGTCGTGGTCACAGGAAACGATCCAGCACCGCTTACGCTCGGCTTCGACGCGATCGTGTTCGGCACGGATCTGGATGCCATCCCAGCCATCTACCGCATCGACAATGTTGTGGTGACGGGTAGTTCTTCGATCATCGATGTTGATCTGAACGACGATGGATTTGTTGATGCGTTTGATCGCGCCCTCTTCCTTGATCTTGTGGCGGTCGGGGACCTGGCCGCAGATCTCGATGGTGACTCCGATGTGGATGCTGACGACAATACGGTATTCACCACGGCGTTCGACGACGCACGTCTCTGATCTTGCTTGGTACGGCGCTGGTCGCACGAGGGTGCGGCCGGTGCCATTTTCATTCAGAGACTCCGGATGTCTCCACTGTCTCACAAGCGGCGTGGTGACACGCGAGCGAGCCAACGTCAGGAGCGCACCATGAGGCAGTCCAGGACCGAGCACGCACATCAAGCCGCGTTCACGCTCATTGAGTTGCTCGTCGTCGTTGCGGTGATCGCACTGCTGATCGGGCTGTTCCTGCCCGCTCTGTCCAAGACGAGGCAGGGAGCGCGCACGCTGCAGTGTCTGAGTGGACTGCGTCAGGTTGCGATCGCCGAGTCAACCTACTCCGAGGATCACGACGGGACCATTGTTTTCCCGGATGTCCCGTCCATCGCGCTGTGGGAGGACCCCGAAAACCCGGGTGAGAACATCTCGAGAAACCTGAAGTGGTTTCACCTTCTTGGCAGCTATGTCGACTTCTCGAGGAGCGGTGTGGACCGTCGGAGCGAGATCTTTCGATGCCCGGAATTCAAACCGGGGTTTACGGAGCAGCAGTTGATCGACGGCGCTGCTCTTGGCAAGAATCTCGAGTCACGGACGGGCATCGGGATGAACAGGCGGCTGCTCAGCCCCGAGTCGCGCACGCGGTACCACTATGTCGGACCAACGATCTTCGATCAGTTTGGTTCGTCATTCCCAACAAAGCTCTCACCCGAGAGCGATGGTGTGCACGACGAGGATCAGAGCGACTACATCGCGCCACCCTGGCGGCGAAGCCGGGTCAGAGCCCAGTCGCAGCGCATCTTTTTCGGTGATAGTGGGGGAACCTACTTGGACCCATCCATCGCCTCGTCCACAACCACATTCTGGACCAACTCGCTCGATGCAGCGGGCGACCCGGACGCGAGCGGAGATCCGAGGCGGCACAGCGGCGGTGCCTACCGAGCCATGAGCCAGAATCAGGCGCGGGACGAGGATTGGCTCAGCGGACGTGCGAACTATCTGTTCGGCGATGGGCACGCCTCTACACTCGAATCACTCGAGGCCGTGCAGGCGATCGTCGACCCGCTCCGAACCGACTACAGCATCGACACTATGGTGCACGCATTGCCGGGTTACTGAGCGGGCTGTCTTCCGTGGATCTGTCTAGATATAGGATGGTCATGGTCGAGCCGTGAACTCACATCGGTACGTGCGTTCTTCTTGAATAGCGACGATCCCGGAAGCCGGTCCTCTCTCTACACGGAGTGTGATGGTGCAAGCAGATTATGACGCGTCCGAACACGGAAGCCTGCGGTACGCCATCGGTATTGTGTCGGTCGCGGCGCTCGGGGGGTTTCTGTTTGGATTCGACACGGCGGTGATCAATGGCGCGGTGCCGGTGCTTCAGCACATGTATCTGGAGCAGGATGGTTTCAGCGGCGGGCTGCCGGTCAATCAGCTCGCCATGAAGACGTTTACTGGTCTCGCGGTCTCGCTCGCGCTGGTTGGCGCCGCAGTCGGTGCGTTCGCAGCGGGTCCGTTGGCGGACAAGATCGGGCGCAAGAGCGGTATGCTGCTCGCTGCTTGTCTCTTTCTGATCTCTGCGATCGGATCGGGTCTTCCGCTGACCATCATCGACTTTACGGTCTGGCGCTTCATCGGGGGCATGGCCTTCGGTGCTGCGAGCGTGCTGGCGCCGGCGTACATCGCCGAGGTGGCGCCGGCGAAGATGCGAGGGCGGATGGGATCACTCCAGCAGCTCGCGATCGTGATCGGCATCTTCGTGGCACTCATGAGCAACCTCCTGATTGTCGAATCGACCACGACGCGCAGCGCCGGCGACTCCTGGTTGTTCGGCTTCAAGGCGTGGCAGTGGATGTTCTGGATCGAGGCCGTGCCGGCGGTGATCTACGGTCTGCTCACTCTACGTATTCCCGAGTCGCCGCGCTACCTGGTTGCTCAGGACCGTGATGGGGAAGCCAGGGCGGTTCTTGGGAGCGTGCTGGGCGCATCGTCGGTCGATCGAAAGATCGCTGAGATCCGTGACACGATCAGCACCGAGCACACACCACGGCTGAGTGACATTCTCTCGCGCAAGCGAGGCTTCCTGCTGCCAATCGTCTGGATCGGCATCGGCCTCAGTGTGTTTCAGCAGTTCGTCGGGATCAACGTCGTCTTCTATTACTCGAACCTCTTGTGGCAATCGGTTGGTTTCGGTGAATCCAGAGCATTCCTGCTGACGTTCATCAGCGGTGGGATCAACGTACTCACGACATTTATCGCGATCGCGTCCGTCGATAAGATCGGTCGAAAGCCTTTGCTGATGCTCGGCTCGGCGGGGATGGCCATCTCGCTCGGCACGATGGCATGGGTGTTTTCCGCGGCTCCGATCGTGACCAGACCGGCGGAGCTCACCATCCCTGAGGACGTGCGCATCGGCTCGGTCGAGTTGCGCGTGACGGTCGCGCAGTCCGGCGAGCCTGCGTCACACATGCTGGACATCGACGCCGCGTCGGCAGTGAACGGGCGTCTTGTGGTCGACTTCTCGTCAGTCGTACCCGATCCGGCGAAGCCGGCCGATCTCACCATCGAGGGGCTGCCGCTTGGCTACTTACTGTCGGCTTCGGACCGTGCGGATTCCGGAACCGTCACACACCGAACCACCGTGCAGCCGAGTCTCTCCGGCGAGCACCAGCATCTCGGCACCATCGCACTTGTTGCACTGAATGTTTTCGTGTTCTGTTTCGGATTCAGCTGGGGACCGGTGGTCTGGGTCCTGCTCGGCGAGATGTTCACGAACCAGATTCGCGGTGCAGCCCTCGCCGTCGCTGCGGCTGCGCAGTGGGCCGCGAACTTTTTCATCAGTTGGACCTTCCCGCTGCTCGCGGGAGTGGGCCTTGGCACCGCGTACGGTTTTTATGCCGGCTCGGCCGTGCTGTCGCTGCTCTTCGTCACGGTGTTCATACGTGAGACGAAGGGTCGTGAACTTGAGGACATGTAGCAAGGGCAGCCAGACACACTCAGTGCCGGTATCTTCTCAGTGTGCGTGTTCGAAGATCTGCACGGAACCAATCTCGTAGCGGCGGTGTCCGTCGTCGTGATCGAGCGGAAGCGATACGCTCGGTGTCCCGTTCGCGCGTCCGACGGAAACAAAGAGACGGTATGTGCCCGGTTGAAGGTTTGGTGAGACACGGAAACTCGTTGCACTCTCGCCGGGTTGAACACCGTAGGGGCCGACCGGCTCGGTACGGATCGGGATGGCCCGCGCATCGGTGGATGTATCGACGAATACACCGGCGACACCACCGCGCTCGGTCTTGAGCGTGTACGCGGGATGGCCACCGGGATAGCACGGCGCGACCCCCGTGTTGATCCATCGCGCATTGATCCGGAGTGAGCCACCGATCGGCGCCGTCGGTGTCCACGAGACCTCGGCTGGACGAATCCGGTAGCCGAGTACCCGGTTGACGCTTTCGATCATGTGTCGGTTCGCGTCCAGGAATTCGCGTGGGTACCAGTGGATACTCGCGTAGCTCCCGTGGTACCGCTCGATGGCTTCGACGTACGCCGAGCCATCTCCCCAGTGCCCGTTCTCCTTCGACGGTCCGTAGTGTTCGCACTCGATCACACACGGGACAGCTGGCCAGAACTGTTGTGTGGTCCACACCGCGGGTACACGCTGCGTGCCCCAGACCATGATGCTGTCATCGCGGATGCTCATCCCGAGTCGTCTGGCGTGCTCGAGAGCGGCGTTCCCGCGGCCCTGCTGCGCGACCTCGTCGGGCACGACGAGCAATGTTCTCTTGAAGTACTTCGCGTGGAGATCGAGGTGCCGCTTTGCGGTCTGCGTTGAGTACGGGCGGAGTGATGACAGGTGCGTATGGGCCTCGCCCCATACCCCGAAGGAGCCGACATCAATGAAATCGATCGATGGATCGCCGTCGTACCGGTCTGCCAGCACCGCGAGGAAGCGGTCGAGATACGTCAAGTAGATCGGATCGTCGTAGTCGGGCTCGACGTTGCCAGCGGGCTCGAAGGGGATCGACTTCGCACCACGCTCGAAGACCCACTCGGGCGTGGCACTGACACGGTTGGTCTCGCACGTGGTGATCCGGAGGGCGACCCGCTTGCCACGATCGATGTACCGCTGGGCGACCGAGTCGATGATCGACCAGTCGTAGACACCTTCCTCTGGCTCGAGGTTCGCCCACGCAAGTCGGAGGTAGACCGTCGAGAGTCCTGGGAAATCGTCGAGTGCGTCGTCGGCGTCGAGCTCGGCACCGTACTTGGTCAGCGTGTTGTCGTAGTGATGGAAGCACCAGCCCATGCACGGGTTGATCAGCGGTCCGCCGTGGTCCTCGGTGCGCACATGGACGTGCTCGCCCTCGGTTCCAAGCTTCGAAGCTCCAACGAGCGAGTGCTCGGTGTGCGGCGTGGTGGTCATGTCTTCTCCTGTGCGGATGCGGAGTGGAATAGGAGCACAGCGCTCGCGAAGTCGTGCTCAAGGTGAAAGCGAATGTTGGTCGGTTCGAGAGACACGGTGCGAACACCGGCCGACAGGTGCGCTGGCGACGAGCGCACCGGGAATGGTAGAGGCAGGTCGATCTCGGATCCCTTCGAGTCGCCAAACCCATGAACCCAGATCGCAAGCGAGGACTGGTCGGGTGCTGTGCGAATCATCGCTTGCCAGCCGCGGGGCGATCGGAGGTGTGAAGCCCGTCGTGAAACAAGACGTGAGCGGCCGGTGCGGATGAGCGGTGCGAGTTCGTGGCACAGCTCGACCGACTGTAACGCTGCGCTCCACTGCTCATCGCGGAGTTCGTGGACCTGTCCGGAGAGGCAAAGCCGCCCCATCAGCGCCGTGGTGAGCCGGTACACCGTCTCCGCATGGTCCAGTTCTGGACGTAGCACGGCCCAGATCTGGAGCTTGCGTGCAGGAAGCAGGCGGTGCAGCTCGGCGACTTGGATCGGCCCATCCGGCCCTTCGTGGTTGTCGGAGAACGAGAGCTGATCGGCGATCATCGCGAAGCCGGGCTCCAGCCTATGCCCGCCAGCGGAACACAGCTCGATCACGAGGCCCGGCACCTCCTCGCGGAGTTCACCGAGGAAGTCGATCACACGATCGAGATGCATTCGCAGGTTTTCCCCCGGCGAGGCCGGTCCGTCGATCCCGGGTCCGAGTGCTTCGTTGTAATCCAGCTTGACATATCCGAAACCGTCGTTGTGGATCCGCTCGATCACGGTACGACGAAGATGCTCCCGCACTGTCGGATTGGCGAGATCAACGAAGCGGCGCACATGCTGCGTCACGGGCGTGCCATCCGAGCACACCGTCCACCCCTCGCGGTCGAACCGCGCTGCGCCGCGTCCGACCACCTCGGGCTCGAACCAGAGGCCCGGCACCATCCCTGCAGCACGGATGCCCGTGGCAGTCGCGCCGAGTCCATTGGCGTACTTCTCGTCGTTGACCGCCCAGTCACCCTCCGCGATCGCCCAACCGCCCGGCACCGACGAATCAGCATCGGCGAGTTTGTCCTCAGCGCGGAACCAACCGGCATCGATCGTGAAGTAGCGGACACCGGACCCACGGAGCCGCTCGATAAGTGGCACGAGCGTGTCGTCTCGACAGTCGCCCCAGTTGGCGCACCAGTCGTTGAATGATGCTGGTAAATCCCGTTCGTACGCTGGTTCCGGGCCGCTTCCAGCATCGACCAGTTCGCGCAGGCGATCGCACACTTCGTCGACTCCGCCCGCGGCTGCAGCGAGGTGGACGGTCGGCGCTGTGGTCGACTCACCCGGCTCCAGCGTTACCGACCACAACGCGCGGTCGGATCCGCCGAGGCCCGCATAGAGGCATAGGTCATCGCCGCGCCGCATGACCTGCATGTCCCACGAGCCAGGAGCGCAGACCGCCATGCCCCATGCTGCACGCGCGTCGATGTCCTCGACCACGAGGCACGGGTAATGATCACGGACTGGCATCGAGCCGGTCTGCCCGATCCGCTCGATGGCGACACCAACGCCCGGCCATGATCGCTCGAGATGGAGTCGCTCAACCGGGTCGGCGACGTGTCGCACCTCGCTCGACCAACCCGATCGGAACCGGTGCAGAACGAGGCGGCCCAGCGCTTCGTCCCTGGCAAAGGGCGTGATGCCCGACAGGCCGATAGTACTCAGCCAATCAAGCGTGAGCGGGCGATCGCTTTCGTTTCGGAGCGTGGTATTGACGCGGAAGGCACGGGCCTGGTCGATCCATACCAGACGGCACTCGGCCGCGAGGCCGCAGCCAGCACGATGCATGGTCACGAGAGTGGGCCCGAGGTCGCTCTCTTGCACGGTCGCCGACTCGAGACGCAGCGGTTGGCCGCTGGTCAGAAGCGTGCGGCCGTTCACGAAGTTGCCAGGACGCAGGGCATCCCCCCGCACCGGAGCCACGATCATCGCCTCGACCATGCGGCCGTTCACGAAGTTGCCAGGACGCAGGGCATCCCCCCGGCAGCATGGTCGAG
>JBCDJJ010000002.1:0-84989 GCA_038747915.1 Planctomycetota bacterium
GACCGTCTCCCCCCGCGACCGCGCCTGGCAGGACCAACTCGCGCGCCCCCGCTGGCGCGGCACCCGCTTGGGCCTGCAGCCCGGCGCCAGGGGCAACACGCCGCGCGCGCGCGGGCCTAGGATCGGGGCTATGGCGTTGCCCCGTGTTGCGATTGTTGGCCGCCCGAACGTGGGCAAGTCCTCCATCATGAACATGCTGGCTGGGGCGAAGGTGTCGATCGTGGATCCGACGCCCGGTGTGACGCGCGATCGGGTGACGGCGATCGTCGAGTTGGTGGGGCCGCTTCAGACCGAGGAGCCCAAGCTCGTCGAGCTGACCGACACCGGCGGGTACGGGATCTACACCGCGGAGGACGGGCGGTTCGATGATGCGGGCGAGGATCTGAGCCGGCTCACCGAGGACATCGAGGGCCAGATCGCGGCCGCGGTCGAGCGGGCGGATCTGATCTTGTTCGTGATCGATGCGCAGGCGGGGATCACGGCGCTGGACGAGACCGTGGCCCGGCTGCTGCGCGAGCGGGCGCTGGGCGGGAAGGGTCGGCCCACGATCCCGGTGTACTGCGTGGCCAACAAGGTGGACTCGGACAAGTGGGAGCCGCACGGGCTCGAGTCCGCGGCGTTCGGGTTCGGCGAGCCGTGGCTGGTCTCGGCGAAGGTGAACTTCCGGCGTCGCGATTTCCGCGAGCGACTCTTCGCAGTGGTGCCGACATCGAGCCGTGCGGATCGCGAATCGGCGCCGGAGATGAAGCTGGCGATCGTGGGGCGGCGCAACGCCGGCAAGAGTTCGATCACGAACGCGCTCGCGGGCGAGCACCGGGTGATCGTCTCCGAGATCGCGGGCACGACGCGGGACGCGATCGATGTGCGGTTCACCGTGCCGCTCCCGGCGCGGGAGGGCGAGGAGGGCGAGCGCGAGCACACCTTCGTCGCGATCGACACCGCGGGCGTGCGCAAGCGGACGCGGTTCGCCGACGCGATCGAGCACTGGGCCTTCGACCGGGCGCACCGGTCGATCCGGCGGGCGGACGTCTGCCTGTTCGTGCTCGACGCGACCGAGCGGATCACCGGGATCGACAAGCGGCTGGGCCGCGTGCTCGCCGATGAGTTTCGGCCGTGCGTGATCGTGGTGAACAAGTGGGACCTGGTCGAAGGGCGGAAGACGAAGAAGGGCCAAGAGGTCGACTACGCGGACTACCAGAAGTACATCGAGCGGGAGCTGCCCGGGCAGGCGGTGGCGCCGATCGTGTTCGGCTCGGCGGTCGACGGGTACGGGCTCAAGGAAGCGGTGTCGATGGCGCTCGATCTACACGAGCAGGCGCAGGAGCGGGTGTCGACGGGGCGGCTCAATCAGTTCGTGAAGGACATCCTGTCGCGCCGCGGTCCGAGCTCATCGCTCGGCACTCGGGCGAAGGTGCTGTTCGTGAGCCAGGTGGCGGTGTGCCCGCCGACGATCGTGATGGTGGTGAACAAGCCCGACCTGTTCACGGACCAGTACCGGCGGTATCTGCTCAACCGGTTCCATGAGGAGCTGCCGTTCACCGAGGTGCCGATCCGTCTCTTGATCCGGGAGCGAAGACGGGCGGAGCTTGGCGATCTGCTGAGCGGTGAGCACCGACGGGAGCGTCGC
This sequence comes from Planctomycetota bacterium, assembly GCA_038747915.1. Lineage (GTDB taxonomy): Bacteria > Planctomycetota > Phycisphaerae > Phycisphaerales > UBA1924 > JBCDAP01. The sequence continues at coordinate 1,628 of JBCDJJ010000002.1, forward strand.
GAGGGTGGGGAGTTCGTCGATGATGACGAGTTGATCGATGTGCTCGAAACGGAAGACGTGCCGGCCGAGCTCGACTCGTGAACAAGGTGCGCCCTCCCGGAGCCGCGAACGTGGTCGATCGTTCGCCTTGGTTGTTGTCGCTCACGCCCATCGCCAATCCAGCCTCAGGTGCCAGGCTGCCGCCCCATGGGCATGGCCACCCATAGAGGCCCCCTGGTGCACTACATGAACATGTCGCGTGGCGTTCTGTGCTCGATACGCTGTCGGGTCGCACACAACTTGCAAGAAGCGGCACGTCTTGACTAGCGTGTGGTGGGAATCTGGCACATCTGTGCCGAAACACGACTTCGATCTGGAGAGAAACATGAAGCAGTTTATCCCAGCTTGCGCTGTGGTGTGCCTTGTTCTGGCCCAACCGGCCATCGCGGACTTCTCGCTCACCAACACGGTTGACCCGACGGGCAACCCAAACGGTGATCCCGCAACAAATGCCCCGGGGGCATTTGACGTCGCTCAGGCGTTCGATGCGCTCCTTGTCGATGCGACCGTTGTTGACTTTGAGGCGGCGAGCAACGGACTCTTCACGTCAGCCACTGCCGCGGATCTTGGTGTCGGTTCGAGCGACCTGGTCGGCATCACCGAGACCGCCGGATCGAACGGCGACGAGCTGGCCATCGTCCAACAAGCTGGCCAGAACACGACGATCGGTGGCATCAACTCGTTTCAGATCACCGAGAATGGGGCCGGCGAGCCTCCGACCGGCGCACTGTTCACGTTCTCGGCTCCGCAGCGAGCGTTCGGCTTCTACTACGCGAGTTTCAACAACGCCGCCGGACTGATCGAGGTCATCTTCGGGGACGAGGTCATCGAACTCGTCGAGGATACCGACAGCAGCTACACCGGGTTCTTCGGACTGACCGTCAGTGAGGACATGGCGTTCACGGAGATCGAGATCAGGCTCGCACCGGAGAACGGCTCGAACAACGACACCAACATGTTCGATGACATCCGGTTCGCGGCCGACGTGATCCCCTCCCCCGCTGCGGTGACTCTCTTGGGTCTCGCCGGGCTCGCTCGGGTGCGGCGGCGTCGATAAGCGCGCAGGCTTCTGCGGTAGGTGACTCCTCCGCCAGCATAGGTAGCCCGCGAAGCCGGTCGTCGATCGCACCGAGAGTGCAAGCAGAGACCGGCTTCGCACACAAGACAACGATGACGGCGCATCCCGCTTTCAATGCAGATCACGCGGGCGGTGGCGCACGCGACGCACATCGGCTTCGCCGCGTGCGCACCGATCGAGGAGAACCCACGCGTATGCGCGTGGTTGATCCGGTGGAGCCTGCGGCTCCACACCTGGCTCCGGCCGGCTCGCCGGTTCAGGCAGCGAGGCTGTCACCCCAGTCGGGAGTGTCGTCCTCGGCGTCGGCGTCGTAGGTCTCGTCTGTGTCCACGAAGAAGCCGTTCCAGTCCGCATCGGGCTTGGCCCGGTTGTGGATCTTGACGACGCGTCCGAGCTGATCGGCGAGCACAGCGCGGAGCGTCTCGAGTTCGGGCATCATCGCGAGGTCGAAGGGCTCGGATCGGTCGCGGAACAGCATGACCACCGCGAGCGTGTCGGTCTCGCCGCGGCAGGCCAGCACGAGTACATCGGACTGCTCGAGCCACGGGGCCGCCTCACCGACAGCCTCGTCGACCGCCTCGCTCGAGGTGAGGTGCGCGACTTGCTCGTACTCCTCGTATCGCGCTGGCACGACATCGGCGAGGTGATCGAGCACGAACTCGGCGTTGTCGCCCGACACGTCGTGGTTGACGTACGCGGAGAGGGCGTAGTCGCCGCTGCCGGTGGGCAGGAAGACCGCAGCGTTCGTGGGGCCGAGCTTGCCGAGCAGGTACTCGAGCGTGGTGCGGAGGATGGTCTCGATGTCGAGCTCGCCCTTCAGGCGGGTGCCGAAATCGGTCGCCATGGTGAGGGCACCGACCTGCCCCGCGATGCGCTGGAAAGCAGCCTCCATATCAGCAGCGATGTTGGCCGCGGTCTGCTCGGCGTTGGCCTCGTCGCGGCGGTCCGAGAGCCGGCGGCAGATACGCTTGAGGCGATCGATCCGGCGTGCCTGGCTCCGCAGGGCATCGGCCTGCACCGCTGCAGCCTCGACGCGCTCGATGAGCTCGCCGCGGACAATGGGCTTGACCAGCAGGTCGACACACCCGCGGCGCATGGCCTCGATAGCGAGGCGGGCGTCGGGGGCATCGCACGTCGCCATCACGCGCCCAGCGGCACCGGAGCGAGCACGCTGCTCGATGAACGCGAGCGTGTCCTCATCATCGGGTGTCAGGGCAACGAGGAGGACGTCGTAGGAGGCATCCTCGGACGCGGCGCGGGCCGCGTCGATATCCGGCGTGGGGACACACGCGAACCCGAGTGTGCCGAGCACACCGGTGATCGCCTCCCGCGCCGCGGGATCGGGATCGAAACAGACGACGGTGCGTGTTCGTGAGAGCACGCGTGCTGTAGAACCATCCGACATCGCGGTCTCCTCCGCGGGGCGCTCAGGCGGCCCGTGCGACTCCGTCGGCCCGCCAATCGGCGATGGAGATGGACGCGCGGGTTCCCCGCTCGGCCCGGACCAACTCCACCCTCCCGCCGTGCTGCTCGGCGACCCGGGCCGCCTTTGCGAGCCCGAGGCCGCTCTGCCGACCCGCGCGCTTCTCGGAGAAGAACGGGTCGCAGGCGTGATGGATGGCCTGATCCGACAGGCCGTGACCATCGTCGATCACCGCGAGTTCGAGTCGGTCGCCCGAGGGGGTGGGCTGAACCTCGACGAGCACAGGGCCGTCGGGTTCGGCCTCGAAGGCGTTCGTGAGCAGCTCTGTGACGGCGATGCGGACCGCGGACTCGTCCAGATAAGCGACCTCGGCGCGCCGGTCGATGGCGATATGGACCTCGGGGACCGCGCGGCGGAAGTGCTCGGTGTCGTCGCCCAGCATCTGGTCGTCGCCGATGCCGATGCGCCGCTGGGCGTCTTCGATCGCGCCCTGAACCAGGGACCCGACGCTCGTGATATCTCGAGCGGCCGCGGGCGGGCTGGCGAAGAAGTGCAACCCCTCGATCAGGGCGGCGAGCTGACCGGCAGACGAGACCACGTCCGAGATGGCGCGCTTCTGCTCGGGGTCGCGGAGACGGCCCGCGAGCAGTTGGGACTTGCCGCTGATGACTGTCAGCGGGTTGTTCATCTCGTGCGCCGCGCCCGCTGCGATCTCCGCGAGTCGGCGGTGGGCCCGTGCCTCGACGAGTTCGGCCTGCATCTCGCCGGCTTGGCGGCTCGCGTCGCTCAGGCGCTCGCCGAGCCGGCGGAGGCCGGCCTGCTGCGTCGCGGAGGCGACCGATGCGGCCCAGACACCGAGAACGAGCCGGAGCATGGCCTCGTCGCCGACGGCGGGGCCGAGGTCGGCGTCGGTCAGCATGATCGCGGTGGGTCCCCATCCGCTGACCATGGGCAGGACGCGCGGCTCGTTGCTGCGGAGCGGCTCGCTGAGCTGGGGCATCAGCTCGGCCATGAGCTCGGGCGCCCCGGCGCCCATATCGGCGATCTTGGCGAGCGGCGGCTCCCCCTCGCGTCCGGGGAACTCGACGGGACGCGGTGTGCCGACGGATTCGCCCTCGCCGGTGTGCTCGAAGAGCTGCCACGGAGCACCCTCGCGGGCCTGGACGATGCCGGCACAGAATTTGGCACCGGCGAGCTCGCCGGCACACCGCGCGATTTTGGCGAACGCAGCGTTGAGCGTGCGCGGCGGCTCTCCGGGTGCGAGGAACTTGCCGATGGCGCGCACGGACTGGCCGTGGGAGCGCGACTGCCGCGAGCGTTCCTCGAAGAGCTGGGCGAGCCGGCCGAGCTTGCGGTTGGCCTCGACGAGCGACTGGACGAGGAGCTGTTTGTCCTCGATGTCGTCGAGGCCGATGAGGCGGGCGCGGTCGGCGACACGTTCGTGCAGGGCGGAGACGGTGTCGTCGAGATCGGTCGGGGAGAGCCCCGAGGCCGACATGAGCTCGCGGAGATCGCGCGGCGGGCGGAAGTCGCCGCACCACCCGAGGTGCTGCTGACGCGCGACCTCGGCCGCGACGCCGACGAGAGCGATGGTCGGGCGGTGATCGAGATCGGGCAGGGCCTCGGGGCTGTGGCCGCTGAGCCACATGACGTCTTGGAGGACCTGGGGGAGTTTCCAGTGCTCGGCGAGCCGTTTGCCGGCGACGTGGTGATCGAGCCCGATGAGCTGCCGCTCGACCGCGGAGATCGAGGTCTGCCGCTGCTCGGCGATGGCGGCAGCCTTCGCGAAGGTACGTGGGAGGACACGGTCGAGGGCGAGCATGCCGAGGTCGTGGAGCAGGCCGCAGAGGAAGGCCTCGTCGGGGCTCACCTCGTCGCGGACCTGGTGGCGCTCGGCGAGTAGTTCCGCGGCCGCGGCGCAGGCGATCAGATGACGCCAGAGCTTGCGGCGGTCGTAGCCGGCGAGGCTGGGTTCCTCGGGCATGGTGTCGTCTTCGATGCCACGGCCGCTCTCGAGCGCTTCGAAGACCTCGAAGCTCAGCACCGCGGCCCGGACCGCGTCGAGGCCGAGCATGAGGACCGCACGCTCGATCCGTTGAACACCCCCGCCAAGACCGAGGTCGGCACGGCGTGTGAGCGCGAGGAGCTTGGCCGACAGCGACTGGTCGGATTCGATGAGCTGCACGATCTCCTCGATCTGCCCGTCGTGCGAGCCCGCGAGCTCGAGGACACGGATGGCGACCGGGCTGAGCGTCGGCAGGGCATCGATCTGCTGAAGGATGAGCCCCACCCGCGCCGCGAGCGTGCTTTCCTCACCAATGCTCATGCACCCCTCCCTTTTTACTTCGATGTGGCGCCGAGGAGCAGCTCGATCTTCGCGATCATGGCGCGGAGATCGAAGGGCTTGGAGACGAAGTCGTCGGCGCCGGCTTCGCGGAGCTTGGCGACCTCGTCCTGACCGACAACGCCGGAGACGAAGACGATTTTGGTGTCTTTGAACTCGTCTCGGGAGCGGAGCTGCTGGCAGACGATGTTCCCGTTTACATCGGGCAGCATGTAGTCGAGGATGATGAGGTGGGGCCGGAAGCGCTCGGTGAGCATGCCGGCATCGTAGCCGGTGCGCGCGGTGCGGACGTCGTAGTCACCGGCGCGGGCGAGCATCTCGCCGAAGACCTCGAGGATCTGCGGATCGTCGTCGACCACGAGGATACGGTGGCGCGAATCGGTCGATGAGCGATCGTCTTCGACAGCACCGAGCGGATCGGTCGGGATGTCGTTCTCGCGCATAAAGCGGATGAGGTCTTCCCGCGGGATGCGGCGGAAGCGCGAGCCCGGGACGCGGAAGCCGTTGAGGCGGCCGGAATCGAAGCACCGGATGATGGTCTGCTGGCTGACGTTGCAGACCTGTGCGGCCTCGCCGGTGGTGAAGATGTCCTTCTCGGCCCAGCGCGCATCGCCCGGGGCATCGGCGGCGCCGTTGCGCGGGACTGGGCTGTTGGGTGCGGTGGACATCCGACGACTCCTTGCAACGGGGAGGATCCCGCCGAGAGGTCATCGGTTGCCACGCTTACCTACTTCACCGAGCCGACACACGCGGCGTGCGGTGGTTCGGGCTATTGCGCCGGCAGGAGGTTGCCTGCGCGATCAACCTCGACCATGAAGCTCGTTGGTAGCAAATAATTCCGCCCGTCATAGACCGTGACAAGGCCACTGACGTCGAATGAGACGGACGAGCCCCGCTGCTGCGCGATCTGCATCATCTTTTCGAGGTTAAGGCAGGGCAGGAGCTGGAGGGGGGCATCGGTGTCCTGGCCCGACGGGGCATCGGCGTCGTTATCGGGCACGAAGATCCAGCCGCCCATCTCGCCACGCTCGACGCGCCCCTGACGACCGTTGAGGACGGTGCCCTCGCGGAGGGCCGCGGAGGTGGTCGAACCGGCGGGCTGGTCGACGATGCGAAGACCGGTGGCGGCGTTCTCGGTCGCCTCTTCGATCTCGGCGAGCAGATCGGTCACGCTCGGACCATCGGCCTCGTCCCCGCCAAAGAGATCCGGCGCGACCGGCTCCTCCACATCGGGCTCGGCCTCGGGCTGCTCGGCCGCGACGGCGCGCTCGACGCGGAAGTGATCAACAAGGAGGTAGTTGCGGCCCCGAAAGACGAACACCTGACCGCTCACGATGAAGTTCACGGATGTGGCCCGTGACTCCGCGATGCGGCGCATCTCGAGCAGGCGGAGCGAGGGCAACGCTATCATCGGCGGCTCGGCCCGGCCGTCGGCGCCTGGGTCGAAGACGTAGACCACCCCGCCCATCTCGAGCAGGTGCAGATAGCCCCGCCGATCGACGAGGAAGGCGCCCTCCCGGACCAGCTCGGAGCGGGGCGGGCGGTACGCGGGGAGTTCGATGCCGGGGAGACCGGTTGATGCAGGCGTGGTGTTGGCAGCGGCGGCGCCAGCGGGGTGAACGGGATCGGCCTCGGGGTCGTCCTCGGCGAGCCGTTCGCGCGCGGGGGCGGCCTGCTCGTCATCGACAGGACCCTCATCATCCGAGGCCCCGGCGGGCGGGACGACCAGGGGCCCGCCGCGGTCGGGCCGTGGGCTCGCGGGGTCGCCGGACTGGCTCACCGCGGTCGGCGACGAGGCGATGAGGATGATGAGGGCGGGGAGGATGCGGGAGAGCAGGGACATGGGATCGCTCCGGTGGGCCACACGGCGGGCCTGGGACTCTTCATCGTCGCGACGGCCTCGGTGGCGTCAGTGTCGGGCTCGGCGCGCGAGGTCCCGTATGATGCCGGGTCGAAGACGAGGCCGCATCCGGAAGGCATCGTCTCCGCCGGACCCCAGGTCGGCGGCGTTCACCCACCCTCGATCCGCGAGGACTCATGTCTACCGCTGCGGCGGACCCCCGCACCGACCCCGAACGTCTCGCCGGCCCGGACGCGACGCTGCTGCACGTGGCACTTCCCAAGGGGCGGATGCATGACGGTGTGGTGAAGCTGCTCGGCGAGGCGGGTATCTCGGTGCGTGTGTCGGCGCGTGGGTACCGGCCGGTTCTTTCGATCCCCGCGGCCGAGGCGAAGATTCTCAAGCCGCAGAACGTGATCGAGATGCTGGCGGAGGGCACGCGGGACGTTGGGTTCGCGGGGGCGGACTGGGTGCAGGAACTCGGCGTGCAGGATCGCGTGGTCGAGCTGCTCGACACAGAGCTCGACCCGGTGCGGATCGTGCTGGCCGCGCCGGATGAGCTGGTCGCGGAGGATGCCACGCTCTCGGGGCCGATGCCTCATGGCGGACAGCTTCGGATCGCGACGGAGTACGTGGCACTGACTCGCGGGTGGGTCGCGGACCGTGGGCTTCAAGCCACCGTGGTGCGGAGCTTCGGGGCGACCGAGGTGTTCCCACCCGAGGATGCGGACGCGATCGTCGACAACACCGCCACGGGGTCGACACTCCGTGCGAACGGGCTCGAGATCGTGGGTGAAGTGATGCGGTCGTCGACGCGGCTCTACGCGAGCCGGTCGGCGTGGGAGGACACTGGCAAGCGAGCGAGGCTCGAGGAGCTTGTGCTGCTGGTGCGGTCGGTGGTCGAGGCGCGGAAGCGTGTGATGCTGACGCTCAACGTATCGCGCGATGGGCTCGCGTCGGTGCTCGGCTTTCTTCCGTGCATGCGGCAGCCGACGGTGGCGGAGCTCTCAGCGGGCGAGGGCTACTCGGTGCAGGTCGCGGTGATGCGGAAGGAACTGACCGACCTGATCCCACGCATCAAGGCCGCGGGCGGGACCGATGTGATCGTGCAGCCCGTGGCGCAGATCGTGCCATGAGTGCCTGGATGGTGACAGCTGCGAGCGATGCGCACGACTCCGGGCTCGGCACCGGCCCCGAGCCGATCGAGATACTCCGGGGGGCGCGCGGGTACGCGGTGCCGCACGTTCGTCAGCCGATCGATCTGCACCTGCACGCGAACGAGCGCGTGGTGCTGCCCGCATCGGTCTCGGACGCACTGGCGAGTGTGCCGGCCGACGCGGCGCGCACCTACCCGGATGCAGGCCGGCTCGAATCGTTATTCGCGGATCGCTTCGGCATCTCGCCCGACCGCGTGCTCGCGACCGCGGGCGGTGATGAGTCACTCGACCGCGTGTGCCGGGCCTTTCTCGAGCCGGGCCGGGAGATGGTGCTCGCGGTGCCGAGCTTCGAGATGATCGAGCGGTACGGCCGGCTCGCCCGCGGCGAGATCGTCCGCGTCGCGTGGGATGCGCCGCGTTTCCCGATCGACGCGGTGCTGGCGGCGGTGACGGATCGCACCGCGGTGATCCCGATCGTCTCGCCGAACAACCCGACCGGGTGGGCAGCGACCGCGGAGGAGGTGACACGAGTGGCGCGGGCAGCACCACGGGCGCTCATCGTGCTCGACTGCGCGTACGCGGAGTACATGGAGGAGGACCCCACTCCGGCGGGGCTCGCCGAGCCGAATGTGGTGGTGATCCGGACGCTCAGCAAGGCATGGGGGCTCGCGGGGCTTCGCGTCGGGTGCGCCGCGGGGCCAGCGGGCGTGATCGCTGCGATGCGTGCCGCGGGCGGGCCGTACTCGGTGGCTCAGCCGTCGATCCAAGTCGCGCACGCGCGACTCGGTGGAGACACGAGCGATGTGGCGGCGCACGCCGCGCGTGTGCGCACCGAACGCGATGAGTTGATCGATCTGCTCGGCAGGCTCGACTTCACGGTCAGCGCGCAGCAGGCCAACTTTGTTTTCGCGCGATCATCACGGTCGGGGTGGGTGCGCGAGGCGCTGGCGGGCCTTGGCATCGGGATTCGCGGGTGGCCCGGCCGCGCTGGGCTGGACGACGCGGTGCGGATCACGCTGCCCGGTGATGAGCAGATGTACGAGCGGCTCGTTGCCGGCGTGCGGGCGGCGCTGGAGCCCGAGGCGTTGCTCTTTGATATGGATGGTGTGCTGGCGGACGAGTCGGTGTCGTACCACGCGGCGGTGATCCAGACCGCTGCGGGCCTCGGCGTCACGGTGACGCGCGACGACATCGTGGCGGCCAAGGCGGCGGGGAACTCGAACGACGACTGGGCGCTGACCTACCGGTTCGTGACCCAAGCCGGTGTGGACATCGCGTTCGAGGCACTGGTGGAGCGGTTCGAGTCGATTTATCAGATGCTGCGCGAGCAGGAGCCGATGATTTTCCCTCGCGAGTCGCTCGAGCGGCTCGCGTCGCGTGTGCCGCTGGCGATTGTGACCGGGCGTCCACGCGGCGATGCGGCGCGTTTCCTCGAGGCTCACGATGCTGGGCGGTACTTCACCACGGTGGTGACGATGAACTGCACGGAGACGCACAAGCCCGACTCGGCGCCCGTGCGGGAGGCACTGACCCGGCTCGGCGTCACCCGCGCCTGGATGATCGGGGACATGCCGGACGATCAGACCGCGGCGCGCGGGGCCGGCGTGGTACCGCTCGGGACCATCGCACCGGGCATGAGTGCTTCGGTGATGGGGCCGGCGCTCGAGTCGGCCGGGGCGGCGCGTGTGTTCGAGCGGAGCGCCGACTTCGCGGGCTTTGCTGAGGAGGTGCTCGGGTGAGCCGGCGCGTGGATGGGTTCGAGCGGAAGACGGGCGAGACCGATATCACCGTGTCGGTCCAGCTCGATGGGACGGGCACCGCGGACGTCTCGACCGGGCTCGGGTTCTTCGACCACATGCTGACGGCGCTGGCCAAGCACTCGGGGATGGATGTGTCGCTCCGGTGCGCGGGCGATCTGCACGTGGACGACCACCACACCATCGAGGATTGTGCGCTGGCGCTCGGGGCAGCGATCGACGAGGCGCTCGGTGAACGCCGCGGGATCACGCGGTTCGGCTCGGCGTACGCGCCGCTCGATGAGGCACTGGCGCGCGCGGTGATCGATCTCTCCGGCCGCCCTCACGCCACCGTGTCGCTCGAACTTGTGCGGGATGAGGTGGGCGAGGTGAGCACCGAGAATCTGTCGCACTTCTTCCAGAGCTTCGCGGTCGCGGCCAGGGCCACGGTGCATATTGACGTGTTACGGGGCGACAATGATCACCACCGTGCCGAGGCGGCCTTCAAGGCGTGCGCCCTGGCGGTGCGTGAGGCGCTGCGATTGACCGGCGCACCGAGTGTGCCGTCGACCAAAGGAGTGCTGTGAGCGTTGACGTGGTCCACATCGTGCGCACGGGAACGGCGAACATCGCGTCGGTGATGGCCGCGGTGCGCCGACTCGACCGCATGCCGGTGCTCACCGATGAGCCGGGTGTGGTGCAGCACTGCGACAAGCTGATCCTCCCGGGCGTGGGCGCGATGGGCGCCACGGTGGCCGAACTCGAGCGGCAGCAGCTCGTTGGCGTGCTCCGTGCCCGGCTCGCCGAGGATCGGCCCACGCTCGCGGTGTGCATGGGGCACCAGCTGCTCGGGCGCGAGTCGGCCGAGTCGCCCGGTGTGCCCGGGCTCGGCGCCCACGATGGGTGCGCGGTGCGGTTCGAACCCGGCGAGGGCCGGCGTGTGCCGCAACTGGGGTGGAGCCGGATCGAGGCGCCCGTCGGCGCGCGGTTCTTCACCGAGTCGGGGCATGCCTATTTCGCGAACTCGTATTGTTTTCGCACTGTGCCCGAGGGGTGGCTCGGGGCCACAGCGGAGTACGACGGATCGTTCGTCGCGGCGCTCGAGCGGGGGAACGTGCTGACGTGCCAGTTCCACCCCGAGCTGTCGGGCCCGTTCGGGCTCGCGCTCGTGCATCGGTGGCTCGAGCTGGCACACAACCCGTCGCCGGTGCCGGAGAACGAGTGGCGATCAACGCGAGCGGTCGCCGAGGTGGAGCCCGCGACACCGGCCATGGAACGGAAGGCGTAGGCGGTGCTGCTGCCGCGTGTCATCCCGTGCCTTGACTTCCGCGATGGCCGCGTGGTGAAGGGCGTGAAGTTCCAGAACCTGCGCGATGCGGGTGATCCGCCTGAGCTGGCAGCGGAGTACGAGCGTCAGGGCGCGGACGAGCTGGTCATGCTCGACGTGTCGGCCACAACACACGAGCGTGCGAACCAGACGGAGACGGTTCGGTCGGTGCGTGAGACGCTCTCCATCCCGCTGACGGTCGGCGGCGGTGTGCGCACCGCGAGCGACGCCGCTCGGCTTTTGGATGCCGGCGCAGATAAGACGGGCGTGAACACCGCCGCGGTGGATCGCCCGGAGATCGTGCGAGAGATCGCCGAGCGGTTCGGCCGGCAGTGCTGTGTGGTGGCCATCGACGCGGCGCGGCGCGAGGGTGATGCCGGTGGGTGGGAAGTAGTTACGCGGTCGGGGACGCACCGGACGGGGATCGACGCGGTGGAGTGGGCGGCGCGTGCTGCCGACCTCGGTGCCGGCGAGATCCTGCTGACCTCGTGGGATCAGGACGGGACCCGGGCGGGGTACGACGTGGGTCTGCTCGGCGCGGTGAGCGCCGCGGTGGAGGTGCCGGTGATCGCCTCGGGCGGTGCGCACACGGCGGCGCACCTGAAGCAGGCCCTGGACGCCGGCGCAGATGCGGTGCTCGCAGCGTCGATCTTTCACGATGGAGAAGAGACAGTCGGTTCGGTGAAAGCGGCGCTGGCGGAGATGGGCGTGCCGGTCCGTCTGCCGGTTGGTGCTGGCTGATCGCGGCGAGCGAGCTACAGTCCCGTTCGCGGTGAGCCGCGAGATTCGCCCATGGTGATCCCATCGATCGACATCATGAACGGCCGCGCGGTGCAGCTGATCGGGGGCGATCCCGACGGTGAGGTGCTAGACGGTGGCGACCCGCGGGAGCTCGCGGCACGGTTTTCCGTGGCGGGCCAGATCGCGGTGATCGATCTCGACGCGGCGCTGGGCCGGGGATCGAACCGCGAGCTGATCCAGGAACTGGTCACGATCGCGCCGTGCCGTGTGGGCGGCGGGCTGCGCGATGCGGACGCGGCGCTCTCGATGCTCGATGCCGGGGCGCACCATGTGATTCTTGGGACCGCGTTGACCGACGAGGTGCTGCGTGAGCTGCCGCGAGGGCGAGTGTGCGCTGCGCTCGATGCGGTGCATGGCGAGGTGGTGACGCACGGGTGGCAAACCAAGACCGGGCGAAGCGTGGGCGACCGGATCGCCGAACTCCGCGATCGGGTGGGCAGCTTCCTGGTGACCTTCGTCGAGCGCGAGGGCCGGATGGGCGGGATCGATCTGACGCCGGTCGAAGAGCTCGCTGCAGCGGTGGGCGACTGCTCGCTCACCGTGGCGGGCGGGGTGACGACGCCGGACGAGATCGCGGCACTGGATGAGATCGGCGCCGATGCGCAGCTCGGCATGGCGCTGTACCGCGGCGAGATCTCGCTCGGCGAAGCGGTGGCGGCACCGATGCGGCGCAAGACCGGCGCGATCTCGACGATCATCACGGATCAGCTCGGCGTCGCGCTCGGGCACTCGTTCTCGGATGCTGGGTCGATCGCCGCGAGCATCGACGAGGACGGCGCGCGGTTCACCGACGAGCGCGGCGATGCTTACGCCGGGATGCCGGTGGCGAATGTCGCGTACTGCGGCGCGCGGGAGAGCGTGCGGGTGTCGGTGCGGGTGAGCGACCCCGGCGTACACCGGGAGTACCCGGTGCGGCATGGGTGCTCGGCGCTGGGGCGGACGCTCGAGGCGCGGCGAGCGGAGGCGCCCGAAGGGTCGTACACCAAGCGGCTGTTCGACGACGCGGAGCTGCTCGCGAGCAAGCTGAGCGAGGAGACACGCGAGCTGCTCGAGGCGGACACCGCGGGCGAGGCCGCGTGGGAGGCGGCGGATGTGATCTACTTCGCGCTGGTCGCCGCGATGTCGCGCGGGGCGAGCTGCGATGATGTGGAGGCCGAGCTGGACCGACGGACGCGGCGGGTGCGGCGGCGGAAGGGCGATGCGAAGCCGGCGCCGGAAGGATCACACTCGTGACGACGACGAACACGATGCTGAAACGGGTATCGATCGACGATGTGCCGAGTGTGCGGCGGGTGCCGATCGATGCACAGACGGTGGCCGAGTCGGCGGTGGTTGTCGAGACAGTGCGCGCGCGGGGCGAGAGTGCGGTCCGCGCGCAGGCCGAGCGGTTCGACGAGGTGAGCGCAGGCGAGGCGCTGGTGCTCGACCGCGAGGCGATGGAGCGGGCGCTCGGCGAGATCGATCCGGAGGCGCGCGGCGTGCTCGAGCGGGCCGCGGACCGGGTCGCGAGGTTTGCCTCCGCGCAGCGGATGAGTCTGGGGCCGGCACGGCTCGGTGTGCCGGGCGGCTCGGCCTGGCACGATGTGGTGCCCGTCCAGCGCGCGGGGTGCTACGCGCCCGGTGGGCGGTACCCGCTGGTGTCTTCTGTGTTGATGACCGCATGCACCGCGAAGGCCGCGGGCGTGGCGGACATCACACTCGCGACGCCGAAGCCGAGCGCGATGATGCTCGCGGCTGCAGCGATCTCGGGGGCCGACCGTGTGCTCGCGGTGGGCGGGGCGCACGCGATCGCGGCGCTGGCGTACGGGATCGACGGTGTGCTCGAGCCGAGCGATGCGATCGTGGGCCCGGGCAACCGGTGGGTCACCGCAGCGAAGCAGTTGGTGAGCGGCATGGTGGCGATCGACATGCTCGCGGGCCCGAGTGAGTTGCTCGTGCTCGCGGACGAGACCGCGGATGCCGCCACAGTCGCGGCGGATCTGCTCGCCCAGGCGGAGCACGATGTCGACGCGGGCGCCATGCTCGCGAGCACCTCCGCCGAGGTGCTCGACGCGGTGGATGTACACCTCGCCGAGCAACTGAGCGACCTGCCGACCGCGGACACCGCACGGGCAGCGCTCGAGCGGAACTCGTTCGGCGTGCTCGTCGAGGGCGAGGCCGGACTCATCGAGGTGGCGGATCGGCTCGCAGCGGAGCACCTGCAGGTGAGCTGCCGCGATGCGGAGTCGGTGGCACGTCGGATCCGGCACGCGGGTGGGGTGTTCGTGGGCGAGGGGTCGGCGGAGGTGTTCGGCGATTACGGGGCCGGACCGAACCACACGCTGCCGACGGGCGGGACAGCGCGCTCGTTCGCGGGGCTGAGCGTGTTCACGTTCTTGCGTGTGCGGACGGGGCTGCGGATCGACGATGCACCGGAGGCGGATGCGATGATCCGTGATACCGCGGCACTCGCCCGAATGGAGCAGCTCGAGGCGCACGCCCGGGCTGCGGAGCGGCGGCTTCGGGGCTAGGTCTTGTCGCCAGGCGACACACACGCCGGCCACGAGATGCAGAAACACCTCGCGTTCACCAAACTCTTGTCCGCGGGCTCACGTCCGCGGCTCGTTGATGAACTCACGAGGGACTGGGCACGCGTCGCATACACTGATGCCATGCGGGCTCGGCACTTTCTGCGTTTTGCCAAAAGGCTGCTGCGGTACCCGCGGGTGCTTGCGCTGGCGGTCACGATGGCGTTCGCGAGCGCGGTGAGTCTTGGCGCGGGGCTGCTCGCGATCGTGCCGGTGCTCAACGCGATCCTGGGTGATGGTGGCAGCTCACTCCAGGCGATGACGCTCGAACGACGGGCGGAGGGCGGGTTGCTTTGGTTGCCGGTGTGGTTCGTCGAGGCACTGCCGGACACTCCCTACCACTCGCTGCTCGTGTCGGTGATGACGATCGGTGTGCTGACGGTGATCGGGGCCTCGGCGAACTTCGCGCACGCGTACCTGTCGGCGACGGTGGTGATCCGTGTCGTGTCGGATGTTCGGCGGACGGTGTACCGGCGGTTGCTGCGGCTGCCGCTTGCATCGGCGGTGAGCGGGTCGGCGATGGACCTGGTGAGCCGGGCGTTGAACGACTCGCAGGCGCTGGCGGGCGGGCTGTCCGCGATGGTGTCGAAGGCGCTCGCGTCGGTCGCGAAGGCGGTGGCGTTGTTCACGAGCGCGCTCATCGTCGACTGGCGGATCACACTCGCGGCTTCGATCGCGCTGCCGGCGCTCGTGGTGATCGTCCGGCGGCTCAGCAAGACGATCCGCCGGGCAGCGCGAGGGGCGCTGCGGTCGCAGGCGGATCTGTTAACGGCGGCCGGCCAAGCGATGCCGGCGCTGCGGACGGTCAAGGCGAGCCGCGCGGAGCGCGTGGAGCTCGGCAGATTCTCAGCCGCGAACCGGACACTCGTGCGTGAGCAGATGCGATCACGCACGGCGCGCGCGGCCGCCACACCGTTGACCGAGCTCGTGGCGCTCTTCGTGCTTGGTGTGCTGGCGTTGATCGCGGGGAAGGCCATAATCGATGGGGCGCTCGAGGCGTCGGCCTTTCTGGTGGCGCTCGGCTCGCTCGCGATGGCGGCCAACGAGCTGAAACGGCTCTCGGGCGTGATCGGTCAGGTGCAGACAGCCGAAGCCGCATCGCAGCGGCTCGAGCAGGTGCTCGCGATGCCGATCGAGGTGGTACACGATCGAGCAGCACCGGTGCTGCCGCGGCACACCGAGTCGATCGCGTTCGACGGGGTGAGCTTCCGGTATCCCGGAGGCGAGCGACCGGCGCTCGACGGGGTGACGCTTCAGATTGATCGGGGGGCGCGGGGGGCGTTTGTCGGGCCCAACGGGTCGGGCAAGACAACGTTGCTCTCGCTCGTGCCACGGTTCTTTGACCCCCAAAATGGGCGGGTGCTCATCGATGGCGTGGATGTGAGGGGCGTGCGGCTGTCGTCGGTCCGCCGGCAGATCGCGGTGGTGCCGCAGGAAGTCGTGCTGTTCGCCGGGACGCTCACCGCGAACATCGGGTACGGGGTGGAGACCACGCCGGCGGACATCGAGCGGGCAACAGAGATGGCGGGTGCGAGCGGGTTCATCGGCGAGCTCCAGGATGGGCTCGACGCGATGGTGGGTGAGGGTGGGCTCACGCTCAGCGGGGGTCAGCGGCAACGGGTGGCGATCGCGCGGGCCATCGCCCGCGACCCGGCGATTCTGATCACCGACGAGGCAACCAGCATGGTGGATGCTGAATCGGAGGCCGCGATCAACGCGGCACTCAGCGAGTTTGCGAGCGGCCGGACATGGCTGATCGTCGCCCACCGGCTTTCAACGGTGCTGGCCGCCGACCGGATCGTGGTGATGGATGCGGGGCGCGTGGTCGACCAGGGCACGCACACCGAGCTGCTGGAGCGGTGCGATGTGTACCGGCGGCTGACCGAGCATCAGCTGCAGCCGGCGTGACCCGCTTTGGGAACCGGTCTATCGTCTTCCATGGCATCGTCGTCCGCGATTACGCCCACGAGGCCCAAGAGCGAGACCCGCCGCGAGGTGAAGCGGCCGCGGCTGTGGCATGTCGTGATGCACGACGATGATGACCACACGTACGAGTACGTCATCGAGCTGCTGATCGATTTGTTCGGATTCACCGTGGAGGGCGCGTACGAGGTGGCAAGCCGTGTGGATACCGCCGGCCGCGGCGTGGTCGTGACGGTGCACAAGGAGCTGGCCGAGCTCAAGGCCGAGCAGATCCGTCATTACGGGCCGGACCCGCGGATCGCCTCGTGCACGACGTCGATCTACGCGACGATCGAGCCCGCTGAGGGCGAGGACGACAGCGATGATTCTGGCGACGGTTGATCGCGCACGCCGGTGGTGGGAGCGTCCCGCTCCCACGAAGGAAGTGCAGCAGGACCGTTCACCACCCTTGAGTTGATGGGCACGCATTCGCGGGAGCGGGACGCTCTCGCCATCGACGGTGACCGGCTCGGGTGACAGGCGATGCGTGGAGTGGCATGATCCACGCTGATGTCCACTCACCCACCCTCCACAGCACGCGATGACCAACCCACACCGACACGGCCCGATCGCCCGGTGATCGTGCAGAGCGAGCATCTTGACGCGGTGTGCGGGGCGTGGCTCGGCGAACGGGCGGATCTATGCGTGGTGGCGTTCGATGATCCGGCGTTCGAGGAGTCGCTCGCGGAGGCCGAGGGGCTGCTGGTTCGCACGTACACGCAGGTCAACGCGAGCCTGCTGGAGCGCGCGCCCAAGCTCAGGTGCGTCGGCCGCGCCGGCGTGGCGGTGGAGAACATCGACATCGGCGCGTGTCGGGCGCGGGGTGTGGAGGTGGTGCATACGCCGGGCGCGAACACGCAGAGCGTGGTGGAGTTGATGCTGGCGTTCATGTTGGATGCGTTTCGGCCGCGGGTGTTTCTGGAGGAGCCGCTTGCGAGCGAGCGGTGGCGGTCGCTCCGGAAGGAGCTGATCGCACCTCGGCAGCTTCGTGATTTGACACTCGGGATTGTGGGCTTCGGGCGCGTGGGCTCGCGCGTGGCGGAGCTGGCGCGTGTGCTCGGCATGCAGGTCGTATTCACCGAGCTTCGTGAGATCCCCGCGCACGAACGGTTCGGGGCCGAGCCGGTCGATCTCGACGCCCTGCTCGCGGGGTGTGATGTGGTGAGCGTGCACGTGGACGATCGGCCCTCGAACCGGCGGATGTTCTCCGGGTCGCAGTTCGCCCGGATGCAGGACGATGCCCTGCTGATCAATACAAGCCGGGGCTTTGTGATCGATCCGCTCGCGCTCGCGGCGTGGCTGCGCGATCACCCCGCGGCGCAGGCGATTCTGGATGTACACGAGCCCGAGCCGATCGAGGCGGGCGACCCGCTGCTCGCGCTGCCGAATGCTCGTCTCAGCCCGCATATCGGCGCTGCGACGGCCACGGCGCACCGGAACATGAGCTGGGTGGTGCGGGATCTGTGGGGCGTGCTGTGCGGCGAGCCGGCGGTGCATCCCGCGCCGGATCGTGCATAATCGTTGCCCGGGCGAGTGAGAGCTGGAGAACCGTGAGATGTCGGTGGCCGAGAGCTGGGACAGCGTTGATGAGTACCTCGCCGGCCGCGTGGTGCCGGCGGACGAAGCGCTCGTTCGCGCACTTCGCACGAGTGCTGAGGCGGGTTTGCCGGAGATCCAGGTATCGGCGACGCAGGGGCGGTTTCTCACGCTGCTCGCGCGGATGATCGGTGCCCGCCGGGTGCTCGAGATCGGGACCCTCGGTGGGTACAGCGGGATCTGCTTCTGCCGCGGCCTCGGCGCCGGTGGCCGGCTCGTGACGCTCGAGGTCGATCCCGTGCATGCCGAGGTGGCGCGGGCGAACCTCGACCGCGCCGGGTGCTCGGAGATGGCGGAGGTTCGGCTGGGCGATGCCTCGGAGACGCTCGCGGAGATGGCTGAGCGGGACGAGGAGGTGTTCGACCTGGTCTTCATCGATGCGGATAAGCAGCGGATGGCCGAGTACTTCCACGCATCGCTCGAGCTCTCGCGGCCGGGCACGGTGATCGTGGCCGACAATGTGGTGCGTGGCGGGGCCGTGGTCGACCCTGATCGAGACGACCCCGCGGTACAGGGGGTACGGCGGTTCTTCGATGCCGTCAACGCCGAGCCGCGTGCCGAGGCAACGGCGCTACAGACCGTGGGCAGCAAAGGGTACGACGGGTTCGCGCTGATCGTGGTGCGTGAGCGCTGACGGCGAGGATATTCACAGCGTGACGGGGCATCGGCGTACACTGCGGCGATGAACACTGCCCCGCTCGGTGTCGCTGCCCACCACCGGATGTACATCCAAGAGGTGTGGGCGATCGATCGTCAGATTGCGGCGCTCGAGGAGGTGGCGAAGTA
The DNA here is from genome assembly GCA_038747915.1 of Planctomycetota bacterium. GTDB lineage: Bacteria > Planctomycetota > Phycisphaerae > Phycisphaerales > UBA1924 > JBCDAP01. The sequence continues at coordinate 20,284 of JBCDJJ010000002.1, forward strand.
CCAGTCTGGTACGACACTGGCGCGGGCGATCACGAAGCTCGCGCATGTGGTGATCGCGCGAGACGTGTGGCTGAGCCGGATCGATCCGGAGTCGGGCCGGCCGGACGAGCTGTGGCCGCGCGACTGGACGCTCGCGCAGCTGCGCGAGACGGTGTCCGCGAGTCAGCAGCGCTGGGGCCGATTCCTAGATCGGCTCACGGCCGATGGACTCTCGCGCGAGATCGACTACGAGTCGTACGAGGGGAAGGCGTGGACAAACACGCTCGAGGAGATCCTGCTCCATGTGTGGAGCCACGGCTTCTACCACCGCGGGCAGGTCGGCGCGCTGATCAACGAGCTGGGGGGCACGCCCCCAGCGATCGATTTCATCGTGCACGCACGCGTCAGCCCCGGGGAATGACGCGCGGCGCGGGTCGTTCGGGTCAGTTCTGCTGCGAGCCGGGCTCGGTGACATGCATGGCGCGGCGACCGGTAACGGTGCGCCCGGACATGTCGGTGGCCTCGATCTCGAAGAGGTGCAGCCCGTGCGCGCGTGGGACGCTGATCTGCGCCTCGAACATGTTGTGGGAGATCTGCGGGTTGGGAGAGGGACGGATGCCCTCGGGCCTGTTCTCACGCTCGGCGGAGGCGACCTCGGCGTAGAAGGGGTCGGGCTGCGGGGCGTGGGTCATCTGGCGCCACGGGCCGGGTGTGCCGTTGGAGATGACGCGGGCACGGACACGCGACTGATGGCCGGTGGTGCCCCAGATGTTGGCGAGCAGGGTCATGTTGGGCTCGAGTTCACCCAGCTCGATCTCGCGCGGCGTGATAATGCGCATGTCCTTGTTCACGCCGGCGTAGATCGACTCGAAGCGAACCGCGTACTGGTTGCCCTTGACCGTGAGCACGCCGTAGCCGCGCGGGGTGCCGTCACGCATCAGGCCGTGCGGCACACCCTCGACATCACGGACACCGCGGTACCAAGAGCCGGACGTGGTGCCGACGTTGTAGTGGTGGTGGAAAGGCACGCGGTCGTTGATGTAGCCGGCGTCGGAGCCGAGGAAGAAGTGCTGGTTGACGTGGGTGTGCCCCGAGAGGCTCAGTGTGTTGGGGAACTGGGAGATGTGGCGGAGGAGTTCGGCGAGCTCGGGCACGCGGTGGATGCTCTCGGGGTCGTTCGAGGCGAAGGGGATGTGGGCCGCAAAGACAATCAGGTCGTCCTTATCGACATGGGCGAGGTAGTTGAGGATGAACTCGATCTGATCGGGGCGGAGGTGGCCCTTGTAGTTGCGGCGGTTAGGGAAACCACGCTCGTCGGCTCGCGCGAAGCCGTCCCACGGGGTCATATCTTCGTCGAAGCCATGAAAGCCGTTGTAGTAGACGTTATCGAGGATGATGAAGTGGGCGCGGCCGTGCTGGAAGGCGTAGTTGGGCGGGCCGTAGACGCGCTCGAAGGTTTCATCGGCGAACTCGTCGTTCGGCGAGAGGAAGTTCATGTCGTGGTTGCCGTAGACGTTGCGGACGGGGATGCCGAGGACCGATTGAGCCGCGTTGAGCGGCTCGAACAGGTCGAGGTCATCGCCGACAAGATCGCCCAGGCTCACCGCGAAGGCGGCGCCCGAGCTGCGCAGCGGCTGAAGGATCTCATCCGTGTAGAACATCATCTGCTCGACGGAGTAGGCCTGCGGGTCGCCGAAGAGCAGCACATCGAACTCCCGTGCCTCGCGCGACTTGGTGAGCGGGAAGTCGATCCAGGTCGGCAGGTCTCCCGTGGGCGCAACGCCGGGGAAGATAAAGTCGGCGTCGGGTGAGCCCCCGGGCTTGTGGATGTAGTAGAAACGCGGGATGTTGTGCTCGTCGCGCGGCGTGTCATAGCCCGCGGGCTCGATGACGAAGACAATGTCGTCGTGGTCGATATCGATGCGGTAGCGGCCGAGCGGATCGGTCTTCACGACATCGCGACCGTTGGAGACGAGCACCCCGGGGATGCCCTGATCACCGGGGTCGATGGTGCCGTTGCTGTTGGCATCGTGGAAGACGACCCCCGTGGCTGTGGCGGCGTGCGACTCGTGATCGTGAGACCCGGCGCTCACGGATGCACCGAGCACGAGTGCGGCGATGGCGGAACAGCGATGGGGTGTTGGCATGGCGTCTCTCTCGGAACGGGTGGGGTGGAAACAGTGATGCGGGCAGCCTCAATCCGGCTGCTCGCCTGGCATGAATCGGAACTTGACGGCATCGGCCCGGAAGCGACCGATGAAATACTCGACCGGCTCATCGGTACGCACATCAACGTTGCACGCTGCAACGGTCAGGATCGGAACCTTCGAGGGGGCGAACAGCGCCGCGGCGTCCTGCGTGGTGGGCACCGAGGCGAGCACCGTGGTCTCCATCTGCCGCAGCCGCTGACCGGTGCGGCCAAGGATGGCGGCGTGGAGCGAGCCACCGGAGAACTCATCGACGAGCCATCCGAAGCTCGGCGGGAGGTAGTGACTCGAGACCACGATGGGCAGATCGTCGGCCCGGCGGCGCTGCTCGATCCAGACGACCATCTCGCCGAGTTCGACACCGAGCGCCTGCGCGGCCTCGGGCGGGGGCACGCGCCACCCCTTGTCCATCAGATCGCCCGCCGGCGACATGCCCTCGGCCTCGATGGACTCGGTGAAACGTGTCTTCTCGGCGATGCGGTAGTCGATGAGCCGGCCGAGCACCATCGTGCCACGGCCCTGCCGGCGGAGCACCAACCCCTCTTGGCTCAGCACGTCGAGGGCGCGGCGGACGGTGTGTCGGTTGACCGCGAAGCGCTCAGCGAGCACAGACTCGGACGGGAGAAACTGGCCCGGGTTGTACTCGGCACAGATCTCCGAACGAAGCGCCTCAGAAATCTGTTGGTATGGGGCAGTCTTGGCCATCACGCAACCCGAGCGGCGGACGCCGCGCTCCACTCACCGCCGCCACATCCAGCGGGTCTCGACTCCCATCCGGCACCGGGTGCGACATGCTCGCGCCCTGGATCAATGCCGAAGGTGCGAGAATACCACGCCGTTCGGCAGGGACCAAGAGCACCGGGAGTACAGAGCATTGGGCCCGTGGTCGATGGAACCTCGCGCGGCGGATCCACGAGTGGCCGGCCTGCTTCATAGGATCGGTGTGGAGACGTGAGCATCTGGGCGCGAGTGATTCCGGCTCTGCTTGGCTGATTCGACACAGCACGAGTGCGCCGATCTGCCCTCGGCATCAGGGTTTGGAAAGGCCGATGCGCTGCGTGTCCGCATCGCTCGGCCTCCGGGTTGATCACGCGAGTTGTGTCGAGTTGTCGTCGAGTCGCGTGATCATCGGCCGGCACGGGTCCGGGTCAGACTCGATGCGGACACGTGCCCGCACCGAGGACTGAGGACAAGGCGAAGGCGTGATCCACTCAATCGAGGATCGCGCCGTCGTCCAGAAGCTCCTGCAGGGTGACGACGTTGCACCCGCCGCCGAAGGCCACGAGCACAGCGATGAAGTCTTCGGCGTCGACATCACCGTCGAGGTCGAGGTCGCCCTCGGCAAGACGCTGGGCCACGGGCAGGCCGGTGTCCACGGTGCTACCAAAGCCGACGAGGATGCCGATGAAGTCATCGGCGTCGCTATCGCCGTCGCCATCGAGGTCGCCGGCGCAGATGCCGCAGAGGAGGTCATCGGCGCCGGTGCCGCCCTCGCTCCAGGTGCCGCCGGCGAGCACGCAGGCGCGCTCTTCGGTGGCCTCGACGATGGCCGACGGATCGGTGTCGGGCGCGGTGCAGCACGCACCGGTCGGGACGACCGGCGACGCACCGAGGTCGGTGATGGTCACGACGTTCTGCAGGGTGCCCGGCGAGCCGAAGAAGTTGAAGGAGTTGAACACCGGGTTGATGATCGAGGGTGTCGCGTAGGCAGCGGCGTCGTTGGTGGTGCCGTCGAGCGTGAAGTCGTTCGCGCGGGTCGTGTCACCATCGGTGCCGGTGAAGGACGACGCCTCCCAGTTGGTGCCCACATCGTTGCCGGCCTCGGTGTAGTTGCCGGGGCGGAGGAAGATCGAGCCCGAGTCGAGCAGCGGGTCGTTCGAGAACTGGTTGCCGAGCGGCCAGGGGAACAGGTCGTCGAAGTTGACGATGTCCTGGGTGTCGCTGTTGCCGTCGACGAGCCGGAGGAACTCGTTGACCTGCGACGGGTCGTTGGAGAGGTTGGCGATGCCGAGCGGGCCGGAGTTACCGCCGAAGCCGGCATCCGGATCGTCGTACCACGCCGATACGACCGCGACCGGGTAATCACCGGGGTACGCGTTGTAGAGCGAGGCCGCCGGGGTGAGGTTCTCGGCGAGCTCCTCGGCGTCGAAGCCGACGACCACGAGGACACCACCTGCAGGGACAACGGTGCCGACCGGGAACCCGGTGGTGCGGCCGTCCTCATCCTGGAGGAAACCGCCGGAGAGATCGATGTCGGCGTTGGTGGTGTTGTAGATCTCGACGTACTCCGAGTCGCCGCCCTCGAACTCGGGGGCGTTGGGATCGAGCACGATCGCGCCCATGGTGTCGACGGAGGAGGAGGAGAAGCTGTTGGTGAAGTAGGCGAGCTCGGTGATGATCAGATCACCGACGGGGCGCTCGGAGGTGCCCGAGGCAACAACGCCGGGTGAGCCGAAGTCGTTGCCGGAGGACTGGTTCGTGAAGAAGGTGCCCTGTGCGGACTGGTACGCGCCGTCGAGGTCGGCGATCGAGAACCGCCAGCTCGAGCCGAGATCGTTATCCTCGTCGATCGTGCCCGCTGCGATGACCTCGGGGATCACGTAGATCGAGAGGCCGTCGATGTTGCCCGGGAACCCGGCAAAGGGCTGACCGGAGGAGTCGTTGGCGGAGTAATTGGCGGCGTCGACGACGAAACCGGCGGCGTTGAGGATGGCCGGGATCTCGATGTCGGGGCGCGCGTTGCTCGAGAGCGCATCGAAGTCCTCGACGAGGAAAGCGTTGACACCGGGGCCCCACTGGTCCTGGAACTCGGCGAGGTTGTCGCCGAGCGGGGTGTCGGCGCCGGGGATGCCGTCGTCTTCGATGAAGTTGTCGCCGACAAGGACGAGGGCCTCACCGGGGGCGATGGTGGTGCCGGCGGGGAAGGGCTGGCTCTGGCTGCCGTCGGGGAAGGCGAGGTCGATGTAGGTGAAGCCCTCGAGATCGACGGTCGTGGCGCCCGGGTTGTAGATCTCGAGCCAGTCGAGCTCGAAGTCGGTGTTGGGGTTGAACATGATCTCGGTGATCACGACCGCGCCGACGGTGCAGACGTCAAGCTTGCCGTCGCCGTCGGCATCGAGCATGCCGCCCACGCCGCCGGAGCCGCCGTTGTTGTCGATCTGCACCGCGTCGGGGGTGCCGTCGCGGTCACAGTCGGCGGCGGGGTTGAAAGCGAGGTCGCAGAAGTCCAGGAAGCCGTTGCCGTCAGCGTCGTTGGAGCCACCCGAGGCGTCGCTCAGGTCACTCTCCGACGCGGTGCCGCCGCCATCGATGATCTGGCAGGCATCGAGGATGCCGTTGTTGTCGCAGTCATCGAAGCCGCCGAAGAAGATGTCCTCGATGTCGGGCGTGCCGTTGTCGTTGCAGTCATCGGGGATCGGCGTGTTGTTGTAGAAGCCGGGGCTACCGAGGTTGAGGTTGGAGTTGTCGGGGTTGGTCTCGTCGATACCGGCGAGGAGCTCGACCTCGACGATCTGCACGCCCTCTGCATCGAACACCGGCAGACCACCGTTGGCCTCGGTGGTGATCTCGTAGACGGGATCGCCGTCGTTGATGAACGGGGCGAGGTCGACGAACTCGGGGTTGGTCTCGGGGTCGATCGGCTGCTCGGGGTCGAAGTCGGGGTTCGGCGCCTGGGTGTCGAAGGTCGGGTTGCCGTCGAGGTCCTCGAACACCGGGACGACGAAGAGCTCGGTCGTCACGCGTGTGAACTCGACGACGCCGGTCGCCGGGTTGGCAACATCGGCCGGGCGGCTCACACCCCAGTTGATGCCGAGGTCATTGAGGGTCGCCGAGGTCGCGTTGGAGCGGAGGGTGATCGACTGGCCGCCGGCGCCCGAGATCTCGGTGGTGGTGGGCCAGTTGTCGTTGCCGAAGGCCTGCTGATTGATCACATCGACGAGGTTGGCGCCGCCGGCGGCGTAGTTCTCGATGTGCTCGAACTGGTTCTGACCGCTCGTGAAGCTGGTGTAGAGGGTGAGGTCCTCGGTCCCAGCCGAGCCGAAGGGCACGAAGTTGCCCGAGTCCGCCGGGTTCTCGACCACGCCCTGATCAAAGATGGCAGCGATTTCGTTGCCGATGTTGGGGCTGTTCGCCCACAGGCCACCGCGATCGGTGAAGCCGTACTCGACGAGGATGACCTGATCGGCATTGAGATTCGGACCGCCCCAGGCCGCGACATCGGCCTCGGTCACGCGGGTGACAAGCTGGATGTCGATCAGCGCCTCGAGGTTCTCGTTGACATCGGGGGTGCCGGGATCGTCGGCCGGCGCGGGGGCGCCGATGGTGATGCTGGTGAGGTCCTCGATGTCGAGCTCGCGGATGACGATGATCGACTCGCCGGGCTCGACGATGGTGGCGCCGGGGATGGTGGACGAGATGGGGAACTCGCCGATCTGGCCCGGATCCTCGATGTCACCAACAACCCAGCCGGCGATGTCGACGGATGCGCCGCCGAAGTTGGTGAGCTCGACGTACTCGCCGGGCACCTCGTCGCCAGCAAGGTTGTAAAAGAACTCGGTGATGAGGAGCTCGCCGGTCTGCCCGCCGTTGGCGGCGACGACCGTGGACAGCTCGGTACCGAGCTGTGCAACAACGGGGGTCGCAAGCCCAGCGGCAGCGATCAGCGCCGCGAGCCCGCTCTTCGCAGTGGTGTTGAACATGAGACGATCCTTCGGGACATCACCGGCGTGTGGTGTGGTGGACGGTCACGCAACCGCCCTCTCTCCGAGCCCATCGCACGCGGCCGGCGGCGCGCAGGATGGGGGAAACACCGGGTGGTACGGTCAGGCATCACCCGATCGAAGCGCATCAGCCTTGATGTACGCGAGCCCGTGTGCCGACCCGGCAGTCAGGAACTCGATCGGACTCTGGCTCTTCTCGCGCACCAGCTCCTCACAAGGCGGAACCACCGCGAACTCATGAAACACTCCCGATCAGAGGAGACATGTTTGTTGGGATCTCTCAAGCCCGCGATGGACTGTGAAGCCCGCCGCGAGTGTGCTCTTTGGGACGCACCGCAAACGATGGCACCTGCACCCGATCAATCAGGATCGGGGCCGAGGTGTGCCTCAAATGCCCTTGTTGCGATCCCCCGTTTCGCGGAAGCGGTACTGCACGATGTTGTTCTGGCCGATGTCAACACTCGCGCGGACCAAGCCAGGGTGGACCGGGGGACGCGGGTGTGGGATCTCGCCGTCGTACACATTCTGCGAGCGGTTATCCACGGCATCCGCAATCACGCTCAGCACGTGCCGGCCGTACAGGAACGTCTCGACGAGCTCCGGCCCGGTGTTGACGAATTCGGCGTGGCCATCGATGAAGCCGAAGGTGTACCCATCGAGGCCATGGTTGTCCCACTCGTCCGGCCAGTTGTTGAGAGGCGGGTAGGGGAAACGCTCTGAGACATCAACGTCGCTATCACCCGACGAGAGGGGAGTGCCGGGGTCGGCATCGAAGGTCACAAAGATCCGGCTCGGGTTCTGCACGTTCACGGCGCGCTTGAGTTCGGGTGTGCCGGTCCAAAGGATGTCATTCCAGAAGCTGACGTCGAAGCGGCTCCCACCGGTCAACTGGTGCAGCGGATCGCCGACGTCAATCCCACGCTGCCGGTACGGATCTCGCGATCTCCACGCCTCGTTGGCGCCGAAGTACAAACGGTCGTAGTACCCATCAGGCGTCATGACCGGACGCCGTTCGCTGTCATTCTCGCTCACGCTATTGCCGTACCACGCGAACGCCTCGTAGCTATGACCAAACTCACCCCAGAGATGGCGGGAGTCGAAAACCTCGTCTTCCGGCGACTCCACACGCTGGCCGTTGGCGACGTTGCCCGAGTTCAGCGAACCCCGGAACCCATCGGTGGCGTTGCCGAGCGATGCGAGCGACTGACCGACAGCAGCATTCACCGAGATATCGACCCACACGGGGTAGCCGTAGTTGTTCACACCTGTGAATGTTTCGCCACCCACATTCACCTCAAACCGACGATCACGGCCACCCACGCCCGCGAGGTAGTCGCTGCGTACCTCGTGGTCGGTCGACGGACAGACCGCGGCTTCCGGGCTGCTGAGGTACGGCGAGAGGTACGCCAGGTTGTCGGCACTCGGCCGGGTGGTCGGGAGGTACGCACCGACCTCGCTGTCGATCGCATGAGCGTTCATGGCCGCCATCATGCTGCGCTGATTGCCGAGGCAGACCGCGCGGTTCGCCATCTCGCGGGCCCGTGTGACCGAGGGTACGAGCAGCCCGATGAGCAGCGCGATCACCGCGACAACGACCAGTAACTCGATCAGCGTGAACGCCCGCACCCGATCCGTCCGCATCAGCAGCCTCACAAAGCAGTGGTGAAGGGGAGCAACCATCGGAGCCGCACGCCCGATCGCGCCGAAGACGCATCAACAGCCGAACAGTAGCTGCTTGTGTAGACAACGCAAGGGTGATCTAGACAGGTTAACGGTGTGTGAGCGCGGCCAGTCGACGGATCGCGCGCATCAACCGAGTTGTGGGCGCAGAACATCGGATCTGAGTCAATCGGTGACGATTCGCACCGAAGAAACGACGGACGCGCGACATCAGTTTCACAATTTCTTAACGAAGTGATCGCGTCTCAACGGATCGATTGCAGCTGCACGGAACACCCGTGCGCGGACACGCATTGGGTATTCATCTAGACATCTCAGTTGATGTGGGCCGGCTCGGTCGACCGCGCGGTCTCAACAGCGTCTTCATCCAAACGATCGGGCGATCGTGCCGAGATCCCGCCAACAACCGCACGTGCCCGCAGATGCATCCCTCCGTGTTGCGGCGCGCAGCGCGTTCTGCTTCAAGGACATACAAGCTCTCTCGGGTGATGCTCGGTGTCGGACGCGGTTCGACGACCGCGGGCAGTGTCCTCGTGATGGGCATCGCAGCGCTCTGACAAGAAGTCGATGGACCCGAGCCACACACCTCTCAACTCCCAGAACCCGAGTGGCTTTCTGTCACCGATGGTGACAACCATGTCGACAAGCAGGGATGTCGTCACCGCCGCGTTGAGTTCGGCCGCGTCTCGGCCTGCTCGGCCTCCAGATCACCCACGATCCACCCGAATAATCACCCCGCTGCGGCGCCCGAGAGGGGCGTCGTGGCAAGTCTCGACGCCCCGGCGGCTGTGGGTCATCGCGACGCAACCCGAGCGTCGACCAGTTCGCCCTCGACGCTCGTCACGCCGTTCCAGGTGTTCAGCTTGGGCTCGATGACCGCGTCAATCCGCTGGCCGGCGGCCAGATGCTCGGCTCGGTCGCCCCACCCCCACCCGATCAGTCGTATCGCCGATGCGCCACCCGCTGACGCGCGCAGCGCGAGGTGCCTGCCGCGCTCGCCCATGAGCCGTGGCGCATCGGCGATCCGCAGATCGCGCACCACCAGCCGCGGCGGCGGGTTCTCCCGGCCGAAGGGACCAAGGGTCCTGAGACGGTGGACCGACTCGGCCGAGAGCTCAGAGAGCGTCGCCGGTGCATCGACGTCGAGACGGCGCACCAGCATCGAGTCATCGATGTGCTCGGCGGCGTGCGCACCGAAGGTCGCTGAGAACGCGTCCAGGTGCGCGGTCTCGAGGGCGAGGCCGGCGGCCATGTCGTGCCCGCCGAAACGGGTCAAATGCGCCGCGGAGGCAGCGAGCCCCGCGTGCAGGGAGTAGCCGTCGATCGATCGCCCGCTCCCGGCGCACGTGCCGTTGTCCCGGTGAAGCAGGATGCTCGGGCGGTGGTACCGACGCACAAGCCGCGAGCACACGATGCCGACGACACCCGGGTGCCACCGCTCGTCGGCGAGCACGATGGCCCGGGCCGACGGCTCGGTCTGGCCCGCGGACTCAGCGGCCTCGCACGCCTCCTCGAAGATCCGCCGCTCGATCGACTGCCGCTCGGCGTTGACCGAGGTGAGCACGCGGGCGATCTCGCCGGCGCGATCACCCTCGGCGGTGGTGAGCAGCTCGAGCGCCTCGCGCGCGTGACCGAGTCGCCCGCACGCATTCAGCCGCGGCGCCAGCTTGAAGCCCGCGGCCTCGGCGTCGACCGACTCGCCCGCGAGCCCCGAGGCCCGCACCAGCGCGCCGAGCCCCGCGATGCGCGTGGTCCGCACCCGCGCGAGGCCGAATCGCGCGATGACGCGGTTCTCGTCGACCAGCGGGACGATATCGGCGACCGTGCCGAGCGCCGCGAGCGCCAGCAGGTCGAGCAGCGTCTCCCGCATCGGCTCATGCACACGCTCGCTCCCCGCAGCCATCGTGGCGATTCGCCAGGCAAGCTTGAAGGCCACACCCGCGCCGCACAGCTCACCGAACGGATACTCAGAACCCTCCAGCCGCGGATGAACCACCGCGTACGCATCGGGCAAACCGCTCTCTCGCGGAGGCAGGTTGTGGTGATCGGTGATGATGAGATCGACGCCGCACTCGCGCGCCGCGGCGGCCGGCTCGAACGCGGTGACACCGCAGTCGACCGACACGATCACCCGAGCGCCCTGCTCCGCCAGCGTGCGCACCGCGCCCGCGTGCACCCCGTACCCCTCGTCGAGCCGGTGCGGGATGTACGTCATCAGCAGCGCGTGCGGTACGACCGCCCGCAGCACGTGCCACAGGATGGCCGAGGCGGTCACGCCGTCGACGTCGTAGTCGCCGTAGATGGCGATCGGGTGTCCTGATCGGGCAGCGTCGAGCAGACGAGCCGCTGCACGGTCGAGGTCGGGCAGGTGCGACGGGTCGTGCAGGCCGGCACGCAGGCTCGGGGTGAGCCACGATTCGGCCTCATCGCCACGGCGACGGGCGAGCAGCACTCGCGCGACCACCGGCTCGATGCGCAGCCTCGCTGCCAGACGCATCTCCGCCTCGTCGCCGCCCGCGTCCGTGCGCACCGACCATCGATGGGTCATCCCGCCATCCATTGGCATGGAGGACGACGATACCACTACGGATCGTGTTCACGAAGCACTCGCCAGCAATCGACATCGAATGCCAGTCGTCGACACCAACCGACAGCGGTCTGATTCGTCGCGTGGCGAGCCGTGGTGGGCATCTGCTACGCTCTTTGCCCTTTCTGGAGGACCCCGCTGTGACCGCCACGCTCCGCTCGCTGCTCATCATCGGCCCGCCCGGCGTTGGTAAAGGCACGCAGGGCAAGGTGCTTGGCGCGATCCCCGGGCTCGTGCATCACTCGTCGGGGGATGTGTTCCGCTCACTCGACAAGGTGAGCGACCTCGGCCGGACGTTCCTGTCGTACTCGACCAAGGGCGAGTTGGTGCCCGACGGGCTGACGATCGAGATCTGGCGGAGCGATGCCGACCGCCGCATCGAGACCGGCGAGTTCGACCCCGCGACCGATCTGCTGATCCTCGACGGCATCCCGCGCAACCCGACGCAGGCAGCCCTGATGGACGAGCACGTCGATGTGCTCGGCATCATTCTCCTGGTCGCCAAGAACGAGCAGGAACTCATCGACCGCCTGCGCAAGCGGGCGGAGAAGGAGGACCGTCCCGACGATGCCGACGAGACGGTGATCCGCCGCCGCCTGGAGGTGTACGAGGATGCCACGCGCCCGCTGCTCGGGCACTACGACACCGCGCTCATCCACGAGGTGGATGCACTCGGCACACCCGCCGAGGTGGCTCGGCGGGTGCTCGATGTGGTCATCCCGGTGCAGGCGTCGCTAGCAACGGCTTGAACCGCGTCGAAGCGCGGCACCTTATGGACACGGTTGCTCGAAGTTCACGAGCACGCTGACGAAGTCGTCTCGGTCGACATCGCTGTCGTTGTCGGCGTCACCGGGGCAGCCCGAGTCGAACTGGCCGGTGAAGAACGTGGGCGTTGAGCCTCTCAGTTCGAGCGTGCCAAGGTCGTTCGTGGCGGTCACCGTCCACTGGTAGGTCTCGTTCGGCGCGAGGATGCCCAGCGGGATGAGCGCGAACGGGGTGGGCAGATCGAGCGCCGTGAATGCCACTGGCCCGTCGGTCGATCCTTCAAAGATGACAAGGTCGTAGGTGATGCCGCCGCCGCCCGCGGGCTCCCATTGGATGATCGGGCCGGGCACGCGCGTGTCGCCGATGGAGAGGTCCTGGTCGATCGTGAGCACCGCCCCATCCGCGGGCGACACGGGGACGAAGCCGGCTGCGCCCATTGTGAACGGAGCATCGGTCACATCGCCGGCCTTGTTCCGCCAGTAGGAGATGGCGGGGTCGCTCGGCTGCTGCTCGATCGCGAGCACATCAGTCGCGCCGTCGTCGTCGAAGTCGCCGGCGAGCAACTCACCCTGCTCACTGAAACTGAAATTGACGATTGCATCGCCACACGCGATCCTCGGCGCGCCGAACCGACCGAAGCCATCGTTTGGATGGACAACGAGCACGAGTTGCTCGACACCCTGCACCGCGCCCCCGCGACCGCTGAGGCTCGTGAACGCCTGCTGAGCCCCGCCAAGCCCCTTGAGCGACAGTGAGCTCGCCGAGAGCAGCACGCACGGCGCCATCTCTGCGTTCGAGAAGGGGAGCGTCGCCGGGTTGTCGAGCGGCCCCACACTCGTGAACGGCAGATCACCCAAGAAGTTCCGCGGCCTCACCACAGTCGCTGGGACCAGTGTGACCGCCTCCGCAGCGCTATCGCCATCCAGGTCGAGCAGACGCGTCCGCGGCTCGCCGAGAAAGGCCGCCGATCCGTTGGTCAGACCGTCGATTCGGCGTCGCTCCACGCGGGGCTCGAAGCCGCCCTCGCCGTCGCCGCGGCGGAACAGCACATCGCCGTCCTCGTCGAACGCGACGAGTTCGGGATCGCCATCGCCATCAAGATCCGCGACCAGTTCCGGCGGCTGCCCCTCGAGCGCGATCTCGCCGAACGAGGTCGGGGTGTAGCCCCCGAGCCCTGTGCTGATGAGCGCAAACACAACGGCGCCATCTGGCGTTGGATCCCTCGGGGGCCGGTCGAGGTACAGAACATCGTCCAAGCCGTCGTTGTTGAGATCGACGATGTCGATGTCGTTCGCGCTCGGCTCGAAGAGCCCGGGCGCCTCGAACACCGGAAACACGATCGGACCAGTAAACCCGGCGTCGCCGTCGTTGTTCCACACCGACGGTCGGATCCCAGCCGGCAGCGCTTCGAGCACCAGGATCTCCGCAGCGTCATCGCCGTTGGGATCGACCGCGCGAATCTCGAACGCGTCGCTCGACACTGTGAACGCGTCCGACGTCGAATCGAAGCCCGCATCGCCCGGATTCAACGCCACGCGGAGCGTGGTCCCGCCCGAGGTGATGTTCAGGCCGAACAGATCGGTGTCCCCGTCGCTGTCGAGATCCGCGGGGCGGAGCGAGACGAGCTGCCCGATCGAGAAGAAATCGTTGAAGCCGTCAAAGCGTGGCACGCCACTCTCGTCCATGCTCGCCAGCAGGAGGGGCGGCCGATCGAGCACCACATCGTCGAAGCCATCGGCGTTGAGGTCCACCACCGAGGCCGGCAGCACGATCGCGTTGAACGCACCGGTTTCGATGATCGGCCGCTGAAAATCATCCAGCAGCACCTGCCCGTTCGCCTGCGCAACCGCCATCCACGACACCGCCCCGCCGCACGCGGCGAGGACCGCACGATTCTGCCTCATCATGTTCCGTCTCCGCTCGATGAACTCGCTCGTCTCCACAGCGAACGACACGCTGCGACGTTGTGACATCGGTGCTCGTGATCAAATCCGATCACAAGAACACCAACGAAGTCTTCTTACCGACGATCGAGCACACCGCCCGCGCAGAATCAGCGGGCCAGCGCCGTCCGAAATTCCGGCCGTCCCTCTGCCTCACCCCGCCAGGTGTACACCCCGCCCTGTGACGTCGTGATGAAGAGTGTGGCCAGATCTTCACCACCGAAGATGCACGCGGTGACACGCTCGAACGGCACCTCGATCGTCGCGGTCGGCCGCCCGCTGGCGTCGAGCACGAACACCGCGTGCCCGCCCCACTGCGCGCTGTAGACGGTGCCCGCCGCGTCAACGGTCATGCCGTCCGGTGTCGGCGCGTCGGCGCCACCCGTGTACCACGGCACGCGTTCGCCGAGCGGGAGCGGGCTCGCGTGCGCACCGTGCCACGTCATACGAAAAATGATCTTGGCCGATGAGTCGGTCCAGTAGCACGCGCTGTTGTCCGGTGCGAAGCCGAGGCCGTTGGCCACTTTGGTGCCGTGCCAGAGCTTCTTGATCACGAGGCCCTCGCGCGCATCTCCTGTCACGTGGTACAGCCCGCCACGCTCGGCATCGGCGCCGATCGTGCCCGCGAGCACCGTGCCCTGGGGTGTCGCGATCACATCGTTGAAACGCTCGGCATCGGGATCACCAAACGGCCCGACCGAGTCGACGTGCCCGCCGTCGGGATCGAAGATCGCGATGTCGTCCTCGCGGAAGAGCAGCAACCGGCCATCTTCTTCGAGCGTGTACCCGCCCACCGGTGGGCCGGTGTAGATCCGCTCGACACCCGCGCCTGTGGGCCCGCACCGCCAGAGCTCGCCGGCCAGGATGTCGGTCCAGAATAATACCTTGCGGCGATCGTCCCAGATCGGCCCCTCGCCCAGCTTGAATGCGCGGTCGACCAGGAGCTTTGCTTCGCCGAGGGAGTGCATGACGGCCACGGTAGGCCAGACCGGTGGAGGAGGCACCCTGCCTCCGCGAACTCCGACACCGGTCTTCCAGAGCCCCAACCCCGATGCACGGCGATGCGGAGGCTGGAAGCCTCCGCCACCGCGCCTACGATCCGCGTCATGTCCGACGGCAAAGCCCATGCCGCACCGGGCGATCCTCCGATCACCGTGGAACGCCTCCGACGCAAGCTCAGGCGGTGCATGCGCGATGACCGTGCGCGCCTGAGCAAACGGCTCCGCGGTGTCGAGCGGGCCAAACAGGCCGGCAAGCCGATCAATCACCCCCTCGGGCAGATCAAACGCGATCTCGAGAAGGCGCTCGAGCGCCGACGGGTGCGGGCCGAGGCGTGCCCCGCGGTCACCTTCCCGGAAGAGCTGCCGGTCTCGGCGCGGCGAGCCGAGATCGCCGAGGCGATCGAGCACCACCAGGTAGTCGTCGTGTGCGGCGAGACCGGCTCGGGCAAAACGACCCAGCTCCCCAAGATCTGCCTCGAACTCGGCCGCGGCATCGACGGCGTGATCGGGCACACCCAGCCGCGGCGGCTCGCAGCCCGCTCCGTCGCCCGCCGCATCGCCGACGAATTGAAGGTGCCCTTCGGCAAACAGGTCGGCGCCAAAGTCCGCTTCACCGACGAGACCGGCCCCGACACCCTCGTCAAGCTCATGACCGACGGCATCCTCCTCGCCGAGACGCAGCGGGACCGCCGGCTCGAGCGCTACGACACCATCATCATCGACGAGGCGCACGAACGGTCGCTCAACATCGACTTCCTGCTGGGCTATCTCCGCGAGGTGCTGCCCAAGCGACGGGACCTCAAGATCATCGTGACGAGTGCCACGATCGATCCTCACCGGTTCGCCGATCACTTCGCACCCGCGGTCGAGGGCGGTGAGGTCCCGGTGATCGAGGTGTCGGGGCGGACCTACCCGGTGGAGGTGCGGTACCGCCCGCTGCGTGTGGATCGCGTGGAAGACGAGGGCGGCGAGGACGCCGGCGTGGAAGAGGTCGACCTGATCGATGGCGTGATCGCGGCCCTCGATGAAGCCGAACCGTTCGACCCGACCGGGCACGCGCTGGTGTTCATGCCCGGCGAGCGCGAGATCCGCGACACCGCGGAGGCCCTCGAAGAGCACTTCGCGAAGCGTCGCAAGGATGTCGAAATCATGCCCCTGTTCGCGCGCCTGTCGCCGGCGGATCAGCAGCGGATCTTCGCGCCGACCAAGAAACGCCGCGTGGTGATCGCCACCAACATCGCCGAGACCTCGCTCACCGTGCCGGGTATCACGGTCGTGATCGACCCGGGGCTGGCACGTGTGAACCGGTACTCGGCCCGGAGCAAAGTCCAGCGGCTGCCCATCGAGGCGATCAGCCGGGCCTCGGCCGATCAGCGGAAAGGGCGGTGCGGCCGCATCGCGCCCGGGCTGTGCATCCGACTCTACGACGAGGCGGAGTTCGAGACCCGCCCCGAGTTCACCGATCCCGAGATCGTGCGCACGAACCTGGCCTCTGTCGTGCTGCAGATGCTCGCGCTGAGGCTCGGCGACATCGAGCGGTTCCCGTTCGTCGAGCGCCCCGAGAAGCGGCAGATCCGCGATGGCGTCGACACGCTCCGCGAGCTCGGCGCGATCGACGAGGAGAAGAACCTCACGGATGTCGGCCGCGAGCTGGCCAAGCTGCCCGTCGATCCGCGGATCGGGCGGATGATCCTCGCCGCGACCGACGAGCGGTGCCTGGAGGATGTGCTCGTGATCGCCGCGGGCCTCTCGATCCAGGATCCGCGGCTGCGCCCGGCCGACAAGCGGAACGAGGCGGACACCGCGCACGAGGTGTTCGCGCACGAGATGAGCGACTTCCTGGCGCTCGTGAACGTGTGGTCGTGGTACCGAAAGGAACGCAAGAAGCTCTCGGGCCGCAAGCTCATGGCCGCGTGCCGCGACCGCTTCGTGTCACACCTGCGGATGCGAGAGTGGGAGGATGTACACCGTCAACTCCGCGAGCTGTGCGAGGAACTGGGGTACAAAGCGCGCGGCGACAAGGGCGACTACGCGCAGGTTCACCGGGCGCTGCTCGCGGGACTGCTCTCCAACGTCGGCAACAAGAAGAACAAGGTCGACTACAACGCGCCGCACGGGCTCGGCTTCAACCTGCACCCCGGCTCGGTGCTCTTTCAGGAGAAGCCGGGGTGGGTAATGGCCTCGGAGATCGTGCGCACCGAGCGAACATTCGCACGTGTGTGCGCACAGATCGAGCCGAAGTGGATCGAGCAGGTCGGCGCGCACCTCATCGCCAAGCGGTACCAGGACCCGCGGTGGAGCGAGCGCCGCGGGAAGGTGCTGGCGATCGAGCACACATCGCTCTTCGGGCTCCCGATCTACTCGCACCACAACACCGATTACTCGGGTGTCAACCCCGCCGAGGCCAGAGAGCTGTTCATCCATCACGCCCTGGTTGAGGGCGAGTACGGCGGCGAGCCGGCGTTCCTGGCCCACAACGCGGCCATGATCGCCACCGTCGAAGAGATGGAGCATAAGGCGCGGCAGCGGGACATCCTCGTCGAGAAGAGCGTGCGCTACGCGTTCTACGACGAGCGCGTGCCGCGAGACATCACCAATCGCGAACGGTTCGAGCGGTGGTTCGCGAACGAGGTGAAACGCGAGCCAGCGCTGCTCCGGATGACCGAGGGCGATCTCATCGACGCCGGCGCCTCGGCGGTCGAGGCGGCCAAGTTCCCCGATGCGCTGCCGGTGGGCGAATCATCGCTGCCCCTCACCTATGCGCACACGCCCGGTGAGAAGAGCGACGGTGTGACCATGACGGTGCCGCTCGAGGCGCTGCCCAATGTCGATGCGCACCGCGCGGAGTGGCTCGTGCCGGGCCTGCGCACCGAAAAGGTCGAGTCACTCCTCAAGACGCTCCCGAAGCCGATCCGGCGGCAGTTCGTGCCGCTCAAGGAGTACGCCGAGCGCGTCGCGATCGAACTCGGCGAGCAGGTGGCCGAGGGTAGCTTCCGCGACGCGGTCAAAGCCGTGCTCGAACGGCTGAGCGGTGTCCCCATCCCGGATGACGCCCTGCGCCGCGAACAGCTCCCCGAGCACCTGCGGATGAACTTTCGTGTGGTCGATGCGGGCGGAGAGGTCGTCGAGGAAGGGCGCGACCTGCCGACGATCCGACAGAAGCTCAGCAAGGAACTGCAGGCTCGACTCACCGACGTGGCCGACGAGGCCTACCGACGCGATGGGATCACCGCGTGGGACTTCGGCGACCTGCCCGAGTCGGTCGAGTTCGAGCGGGCCGGCGCAAGCGTGCGCGGGTTCCCGGCGCTGGTCGACAAGGGCGGGTCGGTCTCGCTCCGGCTCTTGGGCACCCGAACACTTGCGGATTACGCGACGGTGCGGGGGCTGCGGCGATTGTTCCTGTTCGAGGTCGGCCGCGAGGTGGCGTACCAGATCGAGCACCTGCCCGGGGCGGACCGGACATTGGCGTACGCCGCGACGCTCCCGGGCGGCGGCCTAAGCACGTCGGCGCTCGCGGACCAGATCGCAGCGGTCGCGGTGGACCTCGCCTTTCTGAAAGGCCGCGAGATCGTGCGCACGCGGGAGGCCTTCACAGCGAGGCTCGACGAGGGATGGCACCGGGTCGGCCAAGCTGCGAGCGAGGCGGCGGACCTCGCGCACCGGATCCTTGCGGCCCGACACGCGCTGCTGCTCGATCTCGAAGGACCGGTGACGAAGCGGTTCTCAGCCGCAACACGGGATGTGTCCGCCCAGCTTGCCGCACTGTGCCCGCAGAACCTCATGGTCGTCATACCGACGGAGTGGCTCGGTCACCTGCCGCGGTATTTGTCGGCTGCGCGCATGAGGCTCTCGAAGGTCCGCACCGAGACCGAGGACCGCGACCGTGCGCACACCGCCGAGGTCAACCGCTTCGAACAGATGTACAACGCGGGGCTTCGGTCGGGCCGGCACGGCGGCGTGCCATCACCGGAGCTGGTGCGGTACCGGTGGATGATCGAGGAGCTGCGCGTGTCGCTCTTCGCCCAGGAACTCGGAACGAGCGCTCCGGTCTCAGCAAAGCGGCTCACGAAGCTCTACGAGCAGGCGATGGCGTGAGGACCGGCCTGGGCGAAGACCCGGATGGCCTCGCGGTACATCACGGCGTGATTCGCCGCGGTCTGCTCCGGCGTGGGCGAGTAGCCGCCGCTCAGCAGCAGGCAGAGCGGGACGCCGAGTGTGCGCACCCACTCGCACACCATGCGGTCGCGAGCGGTCAGATCCCCTTGGGTGAGCCCCAGCCGGCCGAACTTGTCATCGGCGAGCACATCGACCCCGCCGAGATATACGATGAGATCCGGTGAGCCACCGGCGCGCGCGCAGACGCGGTCGGGCAGGGCGCTCAGCTCGGCCTCAAGCCCTCGCAGGTACGCATCGCCACCGAGCCGGTCGTCGAGGGGCACATCTCGGTCGCTGCGCTCCTTTTTGAGCGGGAAGTTGTTCCGCCCGTGCATCGAAAACGTGAAGAGGTGGGGGCAGTCCGCGAGGCAGGCCGCGGTGCCGTTGCCTTGGTGAACATCGAGATCAACCACCAGCGCGCGCTCGATCGCGCCCTCCTGGCGGAGCACTGTGAGGGCGACCGCGACATCGTTGAGCACGCAGAAGCCCTCGGCGTGGGCCGGCATGGCGTGGTGAGTCCCCCCGGCAAGGTTACCCGCGATGCCATCGGAAAGAGCCATCCGCATGGCGTTGATGGTGCCCTGCACCGCGAGCCGGCTCCGGCGGACCAGCCGCTCGGTCCACGGGAAGCCCATTCGGCGGACCGCTGAGCGGGCCATCGTGCCGGTGCGAAGGGCGGCAAGATAGGCTGGATCGTGGATCAGCGCGAGCGAGCGCCATGGGCACGGTTCGGGCTCGATGATGCTCGCGGGGGCGATCAATTCATCCGCGAGCAGTTGATCGCGCAGCGCCGAGAACTTTTCCATCGGAAATGAGTGCCTCGGGGGCAACGGGATCACATAGTCGGGGTGGAAGCTGACGCGCACGGCCGACTGTACGCCGTTTCGCATCACGCTTGTGGCGATCGGTGGCCGATCGGGTATCTTCGCCGTGTCGGGGCTCGGGCTCCGTCGACAGCACCACGCTCCGCGGGAGGCCGGCATGAACGCGAACTCGCTCATCCTGATCGTTGCGGCAGGGTGCGGCCTCCTGGCGGCCGTTCTGGGATTCCTCTTCCTTTCCCAGGCACGCACGAGCCAGGCGCCGCCTCAGACATACGTCGACACCGTGCAGGTGATGGTGGCGAAGGCCGACCTGCCCGCGGGCCTGCGGATCGAGACGGACCGCGACCTCGAGCCCATGGAGATCCCAGCGACCTCGGGCATGTACGCCCGTGCGTTCAAGCCGGACGAGGCCGGCGAGCTTCAGGGCGTGGAACTCGAGATGCCGCTCCGTGTGGGCGACCCCCTGCTGTACACGCACCTGCGGGGCTTCACCCAGCTTGACTTTCCCGAGCAGCTCCGTGCGATGACGATCCCAGCGGACGAGCTCCGTGCGATCGGCGGCCTGCTGGTCCCGGGGGACCGCATCGACATCCTCTTAACACAGGAGGAGGTCGCCGAGGCCCCATCGATCCCGACCGCGTCCACACCGCAGCCGGTGGCGAGCAGCGATCCGACCTCGCCCGACGAGATTCTCTCGCAGCTGTTCAGCGCCTCGCTCGGCCAGTCAATGCCCGGTGGCGGGGGCGGCACGGGCGTCTTCAACACGACGCTGGTGCTCGAGAACGTGCGTGTGATCGCGATCGATGATCGCTTGACCGGGACTCGACTCGAGTTCGCAGCGCTCACGCTCGATCCCGAGCGTTCTGGCTCGCTCAATGTGCCGGGGACGATCACGCTCGAGGTCACCCGCGAGCAGGCCGTGCAGTATCTCAACGCGACGGGTGGTGGGCAGAGGTCGGTCACGCTGCTCCTCCGCTCGCCTCGGGAGAACCGTCCGATCGCCGACGTCGAGCCGCTCGGCTGAACCAACGCCCGTTGTTGGAGGTCCACGTATGCGCGTGGTCGTGCAAGACACGCTCAAGAACAGCCGGTGGGTGGCCTACGAGGGCAGCGCCGGCTTCGTGATCGGGCGCGATGGGGCCTGCGAGGTCTCGCTCTCGACGAGCAAGTTCGTTTCTCGTCGTCACGCGCAGGTCGACCGAGCCGAGGAGGGATGGCGGCTCGAGGTGCTCACCGGGGCGACGCCGATCGTCGTCGACGGGCAGCAGGTGGCGCCGGGCCAGTCGGCGACGGTGGACGAGGGCAGCTCGCTCCGCATCGCCGAGTTCGCGATCACGCTCGAACCGGAGATGCACGCCGACGGGGCGATCTCGCACGAGGACAGCATCGACGAGCTGCAGCGAGAGCTGCACGGCTCGGTGCTTCGGCGGCTCGACCTGCGGCGGTCGGGCGCGTCGTCGATGGAGGCCACGAGCGACAGCCTGGAGCAGATCGATGCGATCATCGACGATCTGCTGCACCATGATTTCCAGTCGCGGATCGTGGACACACCGGAGGTTCGCAACCGCTTCCTGGCGATCGCACTCCAGACCCGTCTGATGTTCGAGATGGGCCGGCGGTCGGGCGAGAACACCACGGATTCGAGCGAGATCGAGACACCCGGGCGGAACGCTGTGCTCGAGGAGCAGGTGCTCGACTACGTCAATCGGTTGATCCGCCGGCTCGAGCTCGAGCTGACACCCGAGGCGGGTGATCGTGACTTCGACCGGATTGAGGCGCGCTTCGTCGAGGTCACCGAGACGCTGATCAACGAGATCCCAGCGAATGTGCAGTTCTACCTGGTGAGCCAGTTGCTCAAGAAACAGCTGTGCGACATCATCTTCGGCCTCGGCCCGCTGCAGGATCTGCTGGACACGCCGAACATCAGCGAGATCATGATCGTCTCGCCGCGCGATGTGTACGTGGAGCGCAGCGGGCGCGTGATCAAGAGCAACCGCACCTTCCTCGGCGACGAGCAGTTGCTGAGCGTGATCGAGCGGATCGTGAGCCCGCTTGGCCGCCGCATCGACATGTCAACGCCGCTGGTCGACGCTCGTCTGCGCGACGGTTCTCGCGTGAACGCGGTGATCCGCCCGCTCGCGCTCAAGGGGCCGTGCCTGACGATCCGGCGCTTCCCATCGCACCAGATCTCGGCGGAGGACCTGGTCAAGTGGCGGTCGCTCACTAACGCGGCTCGTGCGCTGATCGAGGGGACCGTCAAAACGCGCAAGAACGTGCTGGTCGCGGGCGGCACGGGCTCGGGCAAGACGACGATGCTCAACGTGCTGAGTTCGTTCATCCCCGAGAGCGAGCGGATCGTGACGATCGAGGATGCGGCCGAGCTACAGCTTCAGCAGGAGCACGTGGTGAGCCTGGAGACGCGTCCGCCCAACGTCGAGGGCAAGGGCGCGTACACCATCCGCGACCTTGTGAAGAACGCGCTGCGCATGCGGCCGGATCGCATCATCGTCGGCGAGTGCCGCGGCGACGAGGCGTTCGACATGGTGCAGGCCATGAACACCGGCCACGCCGGCTCGATGACCACGGTGCACTCGAACTCCGCGCGCGATGCGCTGTTCCGCCTGGAGACCATGTTCCTGATGGCGGTCGAGATCCCGCTTCAGGCCGTCCGGCGGCAGCTGGCCCAGGCGCTGGATCTTGTGGTGTACGTGGAGCGTCTGCGTGGCGGTCGCCGCATGTGCACGCAGATCACCGAGGTCGGGGACATCAACCCGATGACAGCCGAGATCGAGACGCGGGACATCATGGTCAGGGTGGGCGAGGGGCAGGAGGCGGAGCTGTCGCCCACTGGGTACATGCCCGCCTACCTCGGCGAGATGGTCGAGAAGGACATGATCGACCTGGACCTATGGTTCGACGAGGTGTCGGCATGAGCGTGCTGCAACTGGGGGCAGCGGTCGCGGTGGGCGGCGGGGTCGGGGCGGCGATCATCGCGCTGCAGAACCCGATCCTGAGCAGGTGGCGGCAGGACAACTCGTGGCTGCGCGAGCGGCTGTATCAGTTCTCGCCCGAGCCGGCGAAGACCGAGCAGTGGGTCGCACTGATCTACATCGGCATCTTCCTGAGCTTCTTCGTGCTGCTGTTCCTCACGCTCAACGTATTCATTGCGCTCGCGCTGATGATCGCGGTGATGTTTATCCCACGGATGCTGCTCGACCGCGCGTGGAACACGCGGAAAAAGAAGATCGACGAGCAGCTTCCCGTCGCGGTGGCGCAGATGGCCAATGGCGTCGGGTCGGGTATGACGCTCGTTCAGTCGATCGAGCGGCTCGCCGAACGGGCGCCCGAGCCGATCCGCACCGAGTTCCGCGTCATCTCGAATCAGTGGAAGCACGGCTCGGATCTGACGCAGGCGATCGACGAGGCCCGGCGGCGTCTGGATCTGCCCAACTTCAACCTGTTCTCGTCGGCGCTCTCGATCAATGCGCAGATGGGCGGCAACGTGGTGACCACGCTCGACCGGCTCGCACAGTCGCTCGAGGGCA
Organism: Planctomycetota bacterium; assembly: GCA_038747915.1. Lineage (GTDB taxonomy): Bacteria > Planctomycetota > Phycisphaerae > Phycisphaerales > UBA1924 > JBCDAP01. The sequence goes on from JBCDJJ010000002.1 coordinate 43,691, forward strand.
TCCAAGAGATGCAGCACGAGGTGCTCACCGCGACGGCCGAGGGGCGGATGTCCATCAAGTTCTTGATGGCGGCGCCGCTGGTGTTCCTGGTGCTGTTGTGCTTCATTAACTTCACGGGCGTGGTGCTGCTCTTCACCGAGCCGCTCGGCCGCGTGCTGCTGGGCTTGGCGTTGCTCCTGGACGCGATCGGCGTGGCCTGGGCGTGGAAGATCGTGAACGCGGATATCTGAGGCGCCGATGAACGACACCGCCCATCTGATCACGCTCGGTGCCCTCCCCGAGGCCCCCCTGCTGCTGATCGCGACCCTGTCGTTCGCGGTGTCGATCGCGGCGGTGGTGTACCTCGCGGGGATGCAGCTGCTCACCAAGAAGGCGGCGACCATCGGCTCGGTCGTGGCCGCTTCGGAAGCGCGGCTCGCGGCGAACCGCGACCGGATGAAGAACGCCTCGGCGACCTTCCGCCTCGGCCTCGCCCTCGCGCCGCTCGTCACCCCGCTTGCTGATCGATTGATCAAACCCGAGCAGCGGGCCGAGTTGCTCGAGTTCTACGGCCGCGCGGGGTACCCCGGCGGGCTCGACGAGGACGAAGTGGTCGCCTTCGCGTATATGCAGGCGATCGGGCTCGGGATCGGACTCGCGGTGGTGGTGTCGCTCGCGGGGTTGGTGTTCTTGGGCAACCCGCTCACGGTGGTGCTCGGGCTCGTGCTGCTGCTGGCGATGGTGCTGCTCGGGCCCGGGCTCGCCAAGAGCAACTACCAATCGACCGCGACCAAGCGCGAGAAGGCGATCATCCGCGTGTTCCCGTACGTGGTCGACCTGCTGGTGCTCACGATGAAGTCGGGTGCCTCGCTCCAGCTCGCGTTGCAGCGGGTGACGGTGGACTACCGCGGGCACCCTGTCGCCGAGGAGTTCAACGCCACGATCGCCGACATCGAGATGGGGTCGACCGCTCGTCAGGGCTTCGAGAACCTCGCGCGGCGCGTGCCGATCAAGATCATCACCGCGTTCGTGGACGACATCGTGCAGAGCGAGGAGCTCGGCCAGCCTGTTGCCGAGGCCCTCGAGCGGCTGAGCGACCGGATCCGAGTGCGCCGGATCCAGGATGCACGGGCGACCGCGGGCGATGCCAAGGTGAAGGTGCTCGTGCCATCGGTGCTCGTGATGTTCAGCTCGCTCATCATGCTCATGGCGCCCTTCGTGATGAGCTGGCAGGCGGGCGGGTTCGACACCAACGCGCCGCAGCAGGACGGGCCGGGCGGCCCGCCGCCGGAGGGCGAGCAATGACCACCGGTCGCGCCATCACCACGCACACCGCGCAGGGCGACCGAACACTCGGCGCCCGGGCTACCGGCCCATGGGAGGACGCATGGCGTTCTATCTAACGGTCATCGGCGGCGTCGATGACGGCAAAGTGTTCGAGATCGACGGTCCCTCCGCCCTGGTGGGCCGGTCGGGGAGCGCCGATGTCAAGCTCAACGACGAGTCGGTCTCGTGGGAGCACGCCAAGCTCACCGAGGAGGACGGGCGGTTCACCGTCGAGAACCTGTCGGCGCTCGGCACGAAGGTCAAGGGGCTCAAGATCCCCAAGCCGACCAAGATCGCGCCAGGCGACGAGATCGAGCTCTCTCAGCGGTGCAAGGTGCGGCTCGACGTGCGCGCGGTGGCCGCCGCTGAATCGAGCAGCAACACCACGCTGCTCCTGGCGGGTCTGCTGATCGTGGTGCTGCTGGTGGCCGGCTTCGGCGTCTTGACCACGAGCGGGCCGGCGCAGGCCTACGAGGCGCCGATGACCTCCACTCATTGGCGGAACGCCTACACCACACTCTCCGAGAACATCGACGAGTGGTCGGCGGGCGGGGTGCTTCCGCCCGACACACCGAGCTTCTTTCGCGATGCGTGGCTCGACGATCTCTCGGGCAACACCGAGGAGGCGGGGCGGAAGTGGGATCAGTTCGCGCACCTGCTCCGCACCACGCCGGCCCCGACGGGCGATGATCCACGACTCGAGAACCAGACCTTCGCTTCGGTCGCCGGAAAAAACTGGTCCACGGACCAGAAACCGATCCTCAGACAGATCAGCGGCCGCGATCCGGGTGACCTCAGCACCAGTGGGCCGGTCGCGCGCATCAAGGCGCTCTGGGGCTTCGTGACCTACCGCCAGTGGCAGGCGAAACAGGGCCAGGGTGAGGAGTGAGCGTCATCCGGCGCATGCGTCGATACACCGGACAGGAACCACCACGCGGACATCACCCGCAGGAGCACGTGCGATGAAGACCGAACTCGGACGCTTCAAGCTGGTCGAACAGCTCCACCCGGGCGGGTACACCGTCGTGTGGCGGGCGGAGGAAGACATGGGGCGTGGCATCACGCGCCCCGCTGCGGTCAAGATCCTGCAGGGATGGCGGCTCGACGATGCCACGCAGGTCGAGCAGCTCAACCGAGAGATCGGCGTGCTGATCGAGCTGTCCAGCTCGGCGAACATCGTGACGATCCGCCACTTCGACATCGACGAGGAGGTGGGGCCGTATATCGCGATGGAGATGCTCGGGCCCTCACTCTTCCGGACCATCAACGACACGCCGGCCGACCCCGCGATGATCCGCAACGTGCTGGCCGATGTGCTCAACGGCCTCAAGGCGATGCACGACCTCGACCCGCCGGTCGTCCACCGCGATATCAAGCCCAACAACCTGCTGCCCGACTCCACCGGGCTCTACAAGATCGCCGACTTCGGCCTTGCCACCCGCTTCGACGAGGGCGAGACGCTCACCCGCGTGAGCGTGAAGTACGCCTCGCCGGAACTGCTCGATGAGTCGTTCGGCAAGGTGTGCCCGGCGTCCGACCTCTATGCGCTCGGCATGACGGCCTACGAGCTCGCGCTCGGGCACGACCTATTCCGCCGGCAGTTCCCGAGCATCTACGACCCGCAGGCCCCACCGGACGAGCAGCTCGCCGACGACCGCCCCAAGTGGATGTACTGGCACTGCTCGCTCAATCAGCACGCCGCGCCCATCAAAGAGGTCGTGGCGGACTTCCCCGAGCAGCTCTCCGACATCGTCGAGGGCATGATGCACAAGCCCCTCGAAGATCGCACCGCGACGGCCGACGAGGCGATCGAGGCGCTGAACAAGCTCACGACGGTGCGCAAGAGCTTTGCGCCCGGCGTGGCGCTCGCGGGAGCCGAGTCGGATGGTCCGGCGGTGTCGCCCAAGCTGATCGGCGCGGTGGCCGCGGCCTTGCTCGCGCTCGTCGTGCTCGTGGGCGGGTTTGCGTTCCTCAGCTCGCTCGGCCCGCAGCCGGCGCTCGCGTTGAACGCCGTCGCCCCCGCCGAGGGCGGGCTGCTCGTCGTCGAGGGCAACACCGAACGGATCATCGTGACGGGCACGACCGAGGCGCTACCCGAGGACGGGCAGGTGTGGATCGAGGTCGAGGGCCAGAGCGCACGCGCCGCATCGCTCGATGACTCGGGCGCGTTCTCGAGCGAGATCCGGATTCGTCGCGTCGATGAGCCCGTGCTCGGGGCCGTGTACGTGTGGGACAACATTGCTCAGGAATCGTTCGACCGAACGCAGTTCCAGATCATCCGCAGGCCTCCCGAGACCGTGACGGTGCAGATCAACACCGCGCCGGGGACGAGCGGCGCGCGGGTCGAGATCGTGAATCGAGATGCCGAGGGCGACCCGATCCGCGTGCGCACAGACCAGCGCGGTGTCGCGACCGCGGTCGTGCCGCACGGCCTCATGGACATCACGGTGCGGCACCCGCGGTACCAGGACGCCACGCAGAGCTCGCCGACGGGCGCCAACCCGACGCGCCGCCTCCAGATCGCCCTGGAGGCGGCGCCGCCCTCCGTGATCGAGCGGCGTCGCGAGCAACTGCTCGCCGAGATCGACCGGGTCGCCGCAGCAGCGGCCGCGGGTGACCCCGAAGCGATCGCACGGCTCAAAGAGCTTCAGCAGGAGCTCGCCGATCTGGGCGATGAGTCGATCAACGCCGACACCCGCCAGGCCATCCTCGCTGAGATGGCCGAACTCGCCGAGCGGGCCGCAGCGGGTGATCCCGAGGCGATCGCACGGATGGAACAGCTCCGCGGTGAGCTCGCAGCGCTCGACGACGAGGGTGCCCTCGCGAGCCGCCGCGCCGAGATCCTCGAAGAGATGGACCGGCTGGCCGAGGCCGCTGCCAACGGCGACCCCGAGGCCGCGGATCGCCTCGCAGAGCTCCAGGGCGAGCTCGCCAGGCTCGACCGCGCCACGAAGGCGGGTGCGCAGGGTGAAGCGGCCGCTGCCATCGCCGACGAACGGGCCAAGATCGTCGCGGAGATGGCCGCCCTCGCTGAGGCCGCGGCCAATGGCGACCCCGAGGCGATCGCGCGGATGAACGCGCTGCGCCAGCAGCTCGCCGCGATCGATGCGGAAGAGAAAGCCCTCGCCGCGGGGGCCTCGCCCGAAGAGGCCAAGGCGGCTCGCCGACTGGCGCTCGCTGCGTCTCGCGAGCGGCTTGTCGCGGAGCTGCGCCAGCACGTCGACGCCGCCCGCAACGACAACCCCGCGGCCTACGACGCGGTCGAGGGCACGATCACCGAGCTCGAGGCGCTCGAGTCGGCCGACGATGGAGCCACCGGGCTGCACGCGCAGCTCGTGCGGTACCGGCGTTCGCTGCTGACCGAGTTCCAGAACGCGGTCGATCGCGGCCGTCTCGGCGAGCCGTACATCGCAGCGGTGATGCGCGGGCTCCGGATCCAGCTCTCGGACCTCATCCTCGATGAGCGGGCGCTCGCAAACGGTCGCGACCGCATCGGTCTCACGCTCATGGATGCCCGCCGCGCCGAGTTGATGGCTGAGATCCTGCAGCAGCTCACCTCGCTCGCTGGCGGAAGCGATGTGATCCGGGGGTACGTGGAGAACTCCCGCGAGTTCGATGCGCTCGGTGAGGACGCCTCACCCAACGCCACGCGGCGATCGCGGCTCATGCGCGAGGCCGAGCAGATCGCGCCGCAGGCGGTGGTCGGCGACACGATCGCGCAGACGCGGATCCGTCAGATCCGCGATGCACTGGGCGACATCGAGGCGCAGGAGGCGATCCGCCGAGCCGAGGTCGCCCGCGCCAACGGGGGCACAAGCCGGTTTGCATCAGCGGCGGCGCGAGTCGCGGCAGGCGAGGCCTCGTCCACGCCAGGATTCGTCGGGGGTGGACCGGGCGGCTTTGGTCCGGGGGGCGCCGGGGGTGTCGCGGGGGCAGGAGGCACCGTCGGCGGTCGCGGTGGCGGTGGCGGTGGCGGCTTCGGCCCAGGCGGCGGCGTGGGGTCCGGCTTCGCGTCGGCCGGCGGTGCGGGCGTTGCCGGCTACGGCGATGGCACCGGCGTCGCGTTCAACGACGCGGGCTACTTCGACGGTTCCGCTGCCGAACTCGCCACGCTGCTGCCCAACATCGACATGATCGATCGCACTGTGCTCCTGCGGCTCCCGCAGTCGCAGTTCATCGAGTACCTCCAGCGGCAGCTCCCGATCGATTCACTCCGCGTCGAGCCGATCAACGAGCTCAAGAAGGCCCGCCTCACCGGCCGGGTGTTCAACCGCGAGGAGTTCAACCGCCTCGTTCAGCGGATCGATGCGGCGCTCGTCCGCCTCGAGGTCGAGGTGGCGATCGATGCGGTCGGCATCGGCGATGACATCCGCGCCGCCCTCGAGGACGCGGGTGCGGCGCACGTCAACGTCGTTGCAGCGCCCGCGGGCGGCCGAGAACGGATCTATGTGCGGTTCGACCACACGGACGCCGTGCCCGATCGTGAGACGGCGTTGTCGGTCGCCGCTCGGTATCTGCTCGACCCCGGCCTGCTCGATGTGCAGGGACTTGTGGGCGAGACGGCGCGGGCTCGGTGATCGCGGCCACGCGATTCGTGATGTGCGATACCGGTTCGTTGCCGGCCAGACTCTTCGCGTTGCTCAGAATCGGCGTTCGTCGGCGTGTTCGGCGAGCGGAGGTGTTGACTCCGTCATCACTTTGACTGACCCGCGGGTTACCCGCCGTTGTCGGGGTCGTTGGTAAAGCCGCCACGGAGGTTCAGGCGGTCGACCCACCGCGTGTAATTGTCGTGGTCGCGGATGGTGGTGAACCAGTCGAACACCTCGGTGCGCTCGCGGTTGTCCTGCGTGAAGGTCGCGGGGTACTGCCCCCACGTGAGCGGCGGGCGGATGGCGTAGGCCTCGCGAGCGATCTCGTAGTTGATGAACCTGTTGAACTCGGGAGCGCTGGCGATGAAGTTGGGCGGGAAGTAGAGCTGGCTGAAGCCCTCGCCGACGCCGCGGGCGAGCCCGCGGTTGTTGCTCACCACACCGTTGTTGAGGCGATTGCCGCCGGGCAGGTTGCGGAGGTCGTTGTCGTTGATCCGCGGGGTATCGAGGGTGAGCGGCGGGGTGTCCGCGCGCGTGAAGAACGTGCCGGCGCCGAGCAGGTCGTTGGGTGCGGGCTGGAACGGGCCGAGGTTGAGCTGGATGTTGAGCGAGGTGTCGAAGAACGTGGTGGTCTGCGTGAACACGCGTCGGTGCGTCTCGGAGTACGCGGTGATGTCGGTGGCAACGGTGCGATAGACCGCCACGCCGAGCACCATGAACCCGAAGATCACAAAGATATTGAGCAGGAACTCGAGCGAGAGCGGGGCCGACTCGTCGGTGTGCAGCGTGCGGATCGGTCGCATGGATTAGTGCCTCATCACGCGGTCGGCGCGGGCGCGATCGCCGCCGCCGGTCTCGATGCCAGCGCGGGACCAGATGTTGCGGAGGTGGCTATCGCCATCGAGCGCGCGCCGGGTGGAGGTGAACTCGGTGAGCCGCGACTGCCAGTTCATGCCCATCGTCGACCACAGCTGCCAGGGCACGGAGTTCAGAATGCCGACACCCGCGGAGCGGAGCGACTCGGCGACGATGTTGTAGATCTCGGCCTCGGCCGTGGCCATCATGGTGTCGCCGCCGTTGACGCCCGAGAAGAACACGCCGGTGCCGAACGCCGGCTCTTCACGCGGCGGACCACCCATCATGAACTCACCGGATGATCCACCTTCACGGTACGCGGTCGCGACGAAGGTGCGGAACCGGTCCCGGTCCGCCTCGCTCAGCGAGGGCTCCTCGAGCACCGCCTGCTGAGTATGAAGGACATAGAAATCCTGCTCGATGAGGTTCACTGCGTAGGCCAGGCCGAAGCCGATCTCGGCCTCGGGTACGCCGCTGTTCTCTTCGGCCAGCGCGCTGTTGTAGACCTGCCGCTCGCGCCGCCCGCGGCTGACCCATCCGCGGCGGTTGACGGTGAGATCGAGATCGTCGTAGTCGTCGTTGCGGCCCTCCCAGTCGGCGTCCTTGATGTCGATCGGAAGGAACCCAAGGAACCGACCGTAGAACGATTGCGCCATCGGCGTGAGGATCTCGACACCGGTGCTGGTCTGACGCACGGGGTGGCGCACCTGGTTGGCCTGGATCCGGTTGTTCGCGCCCGCGATGTTGCGGCCGGGCTGAGTGATGCGGATGTTGCACCGGTAGAAGCTCTCCATCATCCGGCGCTGGTTCTCGATGGTGACAGGCGTGGCGTTCACAACCGCCCGCTGGAAGTTGTGCAGGTCACGGATCCGCCCGCCGAGGTTGCCCGTGTTCGGCCCGATCTCGATCCAACCCGAGCTCTGCGACTGCGTGGTCCCCAGGGTCAGGACGAAGTATCGCGCGGAATCGATGGCCGTTGCTGCGGCATAGATCGCAGCGAACGCGTAGACCGGCGCCGCCAGCGCCGGGCCGACGATCGGGATGGCCGCGAGCGCATTGGCGGCCTGGATCAGGTCGCGGATGTCGCGGACGTGCTCGCTCAGGTTGAGCCCGAAGTCGGCGAGCGAGGCCTGCTGCGACATGATCACCGCTCGGGCCGACTTGAGCAGCGTGATGTTGATGTTCGCCGCGGTGATCAGGTTCACCTCGCGCGCCATGTGGAGCGACGAGGCATAGGCCGCGGTATCGGCCGCGGTCTGCAGCTGGATCTTCTCGCTCACGACCGTGCCGGTGTTGAAGACCGAGCTGAGCAGCCCGAGGAACATGATCACCAGCGCGAGCATGATCATTGTGACGTTGCCGCGCTCGTCGTCGTGGAAACGACGGGCCGGAGCCGTGGCCACGCGGACGCCGGCTCGGGAGATCCGGCGGGCGAATCGATCCGTGTCCGTGCGCTCGGGTGCCCGGCTACTCACGCAGCGAGAAGCCGGACGAACCACCAGATCACTCTCGCGTGGTTCTCGTCTGCGGCGAGTACCACGGCACCCGGCTGCGCGAGTAGCCGGGCACACGGGAACATCAGACATCGGCGCGCGCATCAGAAGGGCCTCCCGATGCCGCTGTCAGGACCGAAGAGCAGCGAGATCAGCAGCGGGATGGCGCCGAGATCGCGCGGACCGGACGACTGGAGCGAGAGGTCGGCGACAATGTCGAAGTAATGGCCCTGGTTGCCGCTGATCGTGGTCTGCGTGGGTGCGAGGATCGATGCGATCCCTGGCGCCACGAGCCGGACCGGGAACACGACGCGGGCCCGCACCTGCCGCGGCCCAACGGGGTTAGGGATCGCCGGGAGCGGGATGAAGCTGTTGAAGGCCGTGAACTCGGGGTCGATTTCTTCGAGCTGAAAACGCGACCCCAGGCCGGACGCCGAGCCTTCGAGCGCGTCGAGCGCAAAGCGGACGCGGCGGTCGTAGACCGTGTCGGTCCACGGTGTGCCCTGATTGGAGCGCAGCTGCTCCATGTCCGCTGCCCAGCTCGGCCCGGTGTTCGACGAGCGGGCGGCGATGGGCGCGAGCACCATGGCGGCCGCCTCGCGTGCCTTGCGCTCGCCTGCGTTGGTGACCTCCTCGAGGCCAAGGCCCGCGAAACCGCGATCGGTATGCACCACTGCGACACGAGCAGCCTTGAACGCGGCGTACCGCACGATCAGGGCCGCGTGGGCCAGCAGCGCGGTCTGCACCACCGCGCCGCACATCAGGAGGAACGGCACGAACAGCAGCACAAACTCGACCGCGATCGACCCGCGCTCGTCGCGGCTCGGGCGGATGACCGCCAGACCGCGGCGGCCAGCGCGGAGGGCAAGTCGAGCCGCAGCGACAAGACCGATCGCGATCGCGGCAAGCGCACCGACGTCGAAAACAGTCATGCCCGACCAGTTCATTGCGCGCAGCGGGCCCGTTGCCCACCACTCGGAATGGGCGATGAGAGAAAACGTTAAGCCGAGTAATACCCAGACCGCGATGTCGGTAGACCAGTACATCGGCGCTCCGCCGTGGCGAGCAGCCGGAGAACGCGGGTCGACGAACTCAACCTGTGCTCGAATACGGTCAGCAGCGGTAAGGCGTGCCGTCATGGCCCGGCTCCTGTAACAACCCCGCTCGCCGAAGACGCCGTTGTAAACAGTAACTGGTCGAGGCGAAAGAAGGGCGTAACGATCATCGCGAGCAGTAGCGAGACGCCAAACGGCATCTCATTCTTGTCGAATGGATAGATCTCGCGGAGCTTCGCATCCCTCGCGGTCATCACCAGCAGCGCATTGAGCGCCATCACTTGAGCGCGAGCCATCAATCCACCGGCAAACGCAAGGTTGAGAAGACCGAGCACCGCTGCGATTGGCAGATAGTTGATCAGAATGGGCCATGTTGCTGAATACCCAAGCAGGGCGCCAAGGCCGATGAGCAGCTTGGCATCACCACCACCAATACCGCGCGCGGCATGCGAGGTGATGGCGATGAATGCGCACAATCCGAGCCCGGAGAGCCCTTGCCCGATCGGACCGGGGAGCATTGCGCCGGGTACTCCGCCGATGGGAAACCCAAGCCAGACCGCGGCGGCGTCGAGCCCGGCCATCTGCAGCGGACCCGCCAAGAGATGCCCCCCAAGCCCGATCAGGATCGCTGGATAGGTCAGGCGGTTGGGGATCAGTCGAACGGCTGCGTCGAACCATGTTGCGCGGGCCACGATGATCAGCGCAAGCACATGAAGGAAGTACCCCCGCCCTGCGGGTAGCCCAAGCTGTTCGGCAACCGGCGGCGCGACCAAGAGTGTCGCAACCAAAGCACTGACGCTGAACGCAAGGATCCAGAACGCTGGACCGGGGCCCTGAAGCCCGGCACGCTCGGCTGATGTACCGCCCTCGAAATCAAGCGGGTCAGATTTCGACTCGGGGTGGTCGAGCATCACCTCGTGCGCGGGTGATCTGGCCGGCTTGGCGTCGACCACCTCGCTCGTCGGCGAGTCAGCAGTGACGGGCTCGGTGTCACCGGCGGTCATCTCGGTGAGTCTACCTTTCGATTCGCGGTTTCCCGAACGAACCGACACCATCACGCCAGAGATTGGCGGTGATCTGTCCAAAACGAAGCCGGGCCCCGATCACGGGGCCCGGAGTGCGATCGGTCATGGTCGATCAGGCGTGTGCCTGATCAATTATTTGAAGGTGCCCGCACCGGTGGTCGTCACACCATCTTTCAAAAAGGTGCCTTCGTCGCGAAGGTTCTTCTGGTTCTCGTTGAACTTGTCGAGGGCGTACTGAGCGAAGAAGTAGATGCCGATCAGGATGACCAGCGCCACGATGATGAGGAGGATCCACTCGACGGTGTTGGGGCCCGACTCATCGCGGTGCAGCCGGCTGAGGTACGCGCGTGTGCGATCGATCATGGGAAATCTCCAGGTTCTGAGCATCCTCGGTGTGCCCGGAGGGCACCGAGGCGCGGGATTTATGTTCGGGGATCGATCAGGAGCAACGACCCCCGCTCTTTCACCATACCTTCGATCGGGCCGCGCGGCCTGCGAGCTTTGTCGGAATTGCTGCCAAGGTCAGGGGATGGGCATGCTCAGGATCCCGACCGTGCGGTAGAAGTGATAATGGATGATGAAGTAGGCCCCGGTCATCGCGAAGTAGGTCGGCAGGACCACACCCAGCATGACCAGCAGGTACTCCACGCTCAGCTGACCGCGATCGTCGCGGTGCAGCTCGCGGGCCCACTCGGGGACCAATGACACCTCGAGCGGGTTCGGGCGATGGACCGGCCAACGCTCCACACCTGCCCCAGTTGTATCTGGGCGATCGATCACGAGCCCTCCAACCCAAACATTTTCCGATTAAGCTGAATCCGATCGGCGAGACCCATCCATTTGACCTCCTCGGCGAGGTGCGGCGTCTCACCCGTCCACTTCAGCATGGGAAACTCGAGGTCCGTGTCCAGCACGAAGAGGTCTTTGGGCTGATATTCGTTCCGCTGCTCGTCGAAGTGGATCTCGGTGATATGGGTGACGAGGCGCCGGCCGGAGTGCAGGCGGACCGCCTGCACGATCAAGTGGAGCGCATCGGCGATCTGCCGGCGGATGGCGACGATGGGGAGCCCGGAGTCGGCCATCATGCACATGGTCTCGAGCCGGCCGCACGCACCCATCGGGGTGTCGGCGTGCAGCGTAGCCATCGAACCGGAGTGCCCGGAACTCATCGCCTGGAGCATGTCGAGCGCCTCGCCGCGTCGCACCTCACCGACCACGATGCGGTCCGGCCGCATGCGGAGGGTTGCGACGAACAAATCGCGAATCGTGATCTGCCCCTTGCCGTAGGCGTCGGCAGGACGGGCCTCGAGGGTGACGACATGCTGCTTCTGCAGCTGGAGCTCTCGCGTGTCCTCGATCGTGATGATGCGCTCGGAATCGGGGAAGGCGTTCGAGAAGATGTTGAGCAGCGTGGTCTTCCCTGACCCGGTGCCACCTGAGATGATGATGTTCTGGGCCGCTTCGACCGCGACGAGGATGAACTCAAGCGCTTCCGGTGTGACGGCCTTCACATCGATCAGGAAGCTGGGATCGATGGCCTTCTTGGCAAACTTTCGGATGTTGACCGAGACACCGCGACCACTGATCGGCGGCAAGATGATGCAGATACGGCTGCCATCGGGCAATCGGCCGTCGAGGATGGGCTCTTCCTCGGTGATCGACTTTCCGACAAACTGGGCAATGTGGTTGGCCGCAGCCCGAACGGCGTGATCGTCCTTGAAGGTCAGCCCGGTGTGCTCGATGCGGCCCTTGCGCTCGACGAACACGTCTTCCGGGCCGTTGATCATGATCTCGGAGACCGTCTCGTCGTCGAGCAGCTCGAGAATCGGACTCAGGAAAAACCGCATTGATTTGCGGAAGGCAATGGCCTCGCCGGTCTCACGCGCGGGCGGTGCCGCGTGGCCGTTGGCGACTTCGGTGGCGGTCTGTGTCATACCGGCTCCGGGCAGGGGGTCTTCGGTGACGATACCAGCGGGATCGGCCATCGCTGTTGAGGAAGATGCGGAATCCGCAAGTGGAAGAGTGGAGATGCCCGATCGTTTGGGTTAGCTTGCCCTATATAAAGCTGATGGGTCGGTTTGTCTGAGCCATCCATGCGACCGGATCACGCCACCCCGGGGAGGCACCACCCGATGCCGCTGCGACACCCGCGATCCGCATCTCTGCTGCTCGGCGCACTCTTGGCCGCGCTCGCGCTCCTCTGGACACCGCACGCGTTCGCGCAGGGTGCACCCAACCTCTCGGCACTGGTCGATCCGATCAATGACGCCGGCGACGATGCCGAGGAATCGGCATCCTTCCTGAGCGTCCGAGTTGATAGCGAGCTCAACGTCGACCTGTTCGCGACAAATGCCGACCTGCTCGAGGTGCTTCAGCAGCTCGCGGTGCAGTCGAGGCGGAATATCGTCCCCGAGAGTTCCGTGCAAGGCCGCGTGACAGCGAACCTCTCGGGCGTGCCGCTCCTGCGGGCCGTGGATGTCGTTCTTGCGGCGACGGGGTACATCGCTCAGGAGCGCGACGGGTTCATCTTTGTGACGCGCGATGCCGCTGCGGGCGTGCTCGAGCTGAGCGTTTCCGAGTACCTCACGGTGGATCTCACCGCGAACGCGGCGGAGTTGCTCGATGTGTTGCAGCGGCTTGCGCTCGAGTCGAACCGCAACATCGTCCCAAGCCCCGGCGTGATGGGCCAGGTGACGGCGAATGTGCGCGATGCGCCGTTTTACGATGCGCTCGAGGCCGTGCTCCACGCCAACGGCTTCGGGTACATCGAGCGCGGCGATTTCATCTTCGTGTACCCCTACCAGGAACTCCAGGCGATCGGCCGCGTGGCGAACCGGCCCGACACGCGCGTGGTGAAGCTCGACTACATGCTCGCGGAGGATGCGATCCGCTTCGCGACCCCTCTGCTCTCACCCGAGGGCCGCGTGGAGGCGACGATCGACCCGGTGGAGGCGACGGGCGACACCTCATCGACCCTAGGTGGCTCGGAAAGCGGCGACATCGACGATCCGGTGTACGCGCCCGACGAGAACCGCTACTCGCTCGCGAACGCGGTGGTGATCTACGACTACCCAGACTTCGCCGACGAGGTCGAGGAACTGCTCCGATCCCTCGACACCTCGCCGGCGCAGGTCCTCATCGAAGCCACGGTGCTCCAGACGACGCTCGACGAAGCCAACGCCTTCGGGGTCGACTTCGCCTTCCTGCCCGATGTGCAGCTCACCGACTTCTTCGGCTTCGGTAGCATCTTCAACCCCATCGGCTTCGATAGCGAGGATCCGGCGTCGGATACCGCGCCAGCGGCCCCTGCCCCCCAAAACCGCTCGTTCACCACGGTGACAGCGGGCAACACCGGCGGCGGCGAGGCGACCGTCCGCGCCGGCATCATGATCGAGGATGAGATCGGGATCTTCATCCGCGCGCTCGATCGCGTGTCGGACGTCTCGCTGCTCTCCAACCCCAAGGTCATGACACTCAACCGCCAGCGGGCTCGCATCTTCGTGGGCGCGCGCGTGGGGTACACAACCTCCTCCCAGTCGGGGGGCGACCTCTTCGGCAACACCGTCGAGATCCAGTTCATCAACGAGGGCATCGAGCTTGACTTCCGCCCGTTCATCCAGGAGGACGACACCGTCCGTCTCGAACTCTCGCCGCGCATCTCCGATGTGACGTTCACGCAGCAGTCGAGCGCGACCGGGCTGATCGACGTGCCGACGCAGGCCTTGCAGATCGTTTCCACACACGTGACGGTGCCCAAGGGAACGACCGCGGTGCTCGGCGGCCTGTTCACCGAGGACACCACGGTCTCGCGGCAGCAGGTGCCGATCTTGGGCGACATGCCGCTCGTCGGCGGTGCCTTCCGCGGGCACGACGACATGACCATGCGGAGCGAGATCATCTTCCTGATCAAGCCCACGATTATGAGCGAAGCACAGCAGGTGCGGGTGGGCGACGAGGCCGAGGCAACCGTGGATGCCGTCCGCGTGGGCACGCGGCAAGGACTGTTGTTCTGGTCGAAGGAGCAGCAGACCAGCCGACTCAATGTCGAGGCGGAACGCCTCGCCGCCGAAGGCAAGGTCGAAGAGGCGTTGTGGGCCCTCCGCCGATCGCTCGAGCTCAAGCCGAATCAGCCCGACGCGGTCCGCCTACGCGAGGAACTGATCAACGAGCCGAACTGGTGGCCCAGCCGGTCGATGCTCGACCGCATCGCGCGAGCGCACGTCGACGCGATGCTGAGCGAGCAGGGGCGGCAGGCCAACGCGGACGAGTGGGACGCCCAGCGGGAACGCGCCGCGGCCCGGCTGCTGTTCGAGGAGGCCGAGTACCTCGAACTTCGGATGCACCCGCTGTTCAATCTGGTCCCCGTGCTCCCGCCGCTCGCTGAAGGCGAGGGCGGCGAGGACGAAGGTGATGCCGAGGGCGGAGAGGGTGAAGACGCCGGTGCATCGCAGCCGTCCGGCACGACCTCGGACTCGAACTCGGAGGATGCTCCAGAGCTTCCCGACCTTCCAGAGACCCCGGACATCCCTGAGATCCCCGGGCTCCCCACGCCATGAGGATCGTCACGTCCATCTCGCTCGCGTGCGGCCTCGTGGTCGCGCTCGCGGGGTGCCAAGCCGGGCACGGCGAGTACACGACCGAGGCGCGCGACAACGCGATCGACCGGTTGAACGCGCTCAAGTCGGGCACCTCGTGGGAGATGGGCTCGACCGAACTCCGAGCGGGCAACGTCGACCGGGCGTACGACCATGCTGTGGAGTCGCTCTCGCTCACGCCTGAGAACCCACAGGGGCACCTGCTGCTTGCGCGTGTGCAGATCGAACGGGGCGAATTCGATGGAGCGATGAGCTCGCTCGACCGGGCGCTCGAGCTCGATCCTGGGCTCGCTGAGCCGCACTACTACCGAGGGGTCGTGCTGGAACGGTTTGGGCAGCCGCGTGCCGCGGTCGCGTCGTTCCAGCGGGCCCTCGAGCTCGACCCGACCGAGGTGCAGTACCTGCTGGCCGCGGTCGAGATGATGATCGAGGCAGGCGATCTCGGCGGTGCCACCGACCTACTCGCCGAGCACGAGTTCCGCTTCCGCTTCTCTCCCGCGATCCGCCAGACCGCGGGCCACATCGCCATGATGCGGGGAGATGTCGAAAAGGCCGCCGCGGAGTTCCGCGAGGCGTCGCTCCTGGCACCCGATGATCACGCGGTGCTCGAGGACCTCGCTCGAGCACGGATCAAGCTCGGGCAGTACGCCGAGGCCGAGCGCTCGCTCGAGCGGCTGTTCATCGACTACGCGCCGATCGGAACCGATGCCAG
The DNA here is from genome assembly GCA_038747915.1 of Planctomycetota bacterium. Lineage (GTDB taxonomy): Bacteria > Planctomycetota > Phycisphaerae > Phycisphaerales > UBA1924 > JBCDAP01. Next base: position 59,320 of record JBCDJJ010000002.1, read on the forward strand.
CGAAGCCGAGGCGGCAGCGGAGCGGGCGGATCTGCTGCACATGCACGCGCGGTGTCTCATCGAGCTCGACCGCCCGCTTGACGCGCGGCAGATTCTGCACGAGCTGACGCGCTCGCCCGGCGGCGAGAACGATGTCGAGGCGTGGGTCCACCTTGGCACCGTCTCGATCATTCTTGAAGACCCGAGGGGACTCCGACGGGCGGCCCAGCGGCTGATCGCGATCGCGCCGCAGCGGTACGAGGGCTATTACTTGCTCGCGCTGTGGCAGCAGGCCAACGACGGCCCGCGGGCGGCACTCGCGGTGCTCGACAAAGCCGTCCCGCGCGCCGAGGTGGTTGGCAATGCCCAGCCGGCGAACCTGCAAGCGGTGCTGTACGCCCAGCTCGGTGAGTCCGCCCGTGCCGCGGAGGCGGCTGCAGCGGCCTTGCGTGCCGATCCGACCGACGCGCGGGCACGTGCGCTGCACGATGCGCTGACCACCGCGACCAACTGAGTTTCACGCGGGTCGAACCATGCCCGAGCCAGACGATCCCGCATCGCCCACCAACCCGTTTGGCCTCTTCGGCCTCGAGCCGAGTATCGATCTCGATCGGGCGGGCTTGGAGCGCGCGTGGCTCCGGTTGTCGGCGAAGCTTCATCCCGATCGTGTGAGCGAGTCGGAACGCGAGGCCGCTCAGGCGCGCCTGGCGGTGCTCAACGATGCCAAAGCCGCGCTGGATGACGACGAGCGCCGGGCCAACCTCGTCCATGCGCACCTCGGTGGCCCTTCAGCGAGCGACGACAAGACGCTCCCCGAGGGTCTGCTCGAGCACACCCTCGCCGAACGGATGGCGATCGAGGACGCCGCGGCGAGCGGTAACACCGAAGAAATCGCTCGTCTGCGCGAGGAGGTTGCGGAACGAGAACAGCGCCTCGGCGCCACGGTGAAGGCGCTCCTCGAGCGTGCCGCGGCACACGCCGACGGCGACGACCACCGCACACGCGCCCTCGCCGAGGCTCGCGTGCAGCTCAACGCCTGGCGCTACCTCGGCCGCATGCGCGAGCGACTCGAGGGTGGCAGCGATTTGAATTGAATCAACACTGACGATTTCAACGACTGAATCTGCTCGGCACCGCGGTCATCGCGAGCGTGGATCGAGTTCCTGCCATCGATCCGGCTGATGAACCGCCTTGATGAGCTGGAAGCGGAAGTCGTCCGCATCGATCTCAACCACACCGAAACGAGCGATATGCGGGTTTGTGAACTGGGTATCGAGCATCGCGTACCTACATGCCCGCAGGTGCTCGATCAACGCGATCAGGCAGACCTTGGAGGCGTCGGTGCCGTCCAGCGGGTGGCGTGAGCCGTCGACGAGCCTGGGCCTGGCACGGTGGAACTTGGACTCGGCGAAGAACGCCGCGCCGATGCTGACGCCGAACACTCCGCCGACGAGTGCGCGCTCGCCGGTGTCTCGGTGGGTCCGCCAGGCCTCGACCGAGTGGGCATGGCCGCGGGCGTGCAGCTCCTCGTACCACCCCACCATGATGTCAGCGATCCACGTGCGATCCTCGACGGTGCCGGACAGGATGCGTGGCGCGGCGCACCCACCGACGACCTCGGCGAAGGCCTGGTCGGTCGTGAGTTCGAATCGGTTGGCTCGGAGAGTGCGGGCGAGCGATCGGGGGATGTGGGGGACCGCGGGGTCATCGAGGGGGATCACACCACGGCGGGGCGGGTCGACGAGGTAGACCGAGCCCGTGCGGGTGTCGGCCATGGGGAAGGCCCCGCCCCGGTACGCGGCGAGCAGGATGTCGACAAGGTCGCGTTGCATCGTGCCGTCGGGATTCGTCGAAGAGGGGGATATCAAAGACGATACGAGGAGTTGCGGACGACTTGGGGGAACGGGCTACACTTTCCTCTTGGTTCAGGCACGCCGGGCGAGTCGACCGCGTGCCGTATGGAGTTCATCACGGGGACTTAGCTCAGTCGGTAGAGCATCGGCCTTTTAAGCCGCTGGTCCAGGGTTCGAGTCCCTGAGTCCCCACTGCGGAGCGAGGGCCCGAGGAGCGCCATCAGGTCATGTCGAGCACATGTGTGCACGCAAATTGGAGCGGTGGGCGTCTGCACCTGTGGTGCGAGGCGATCGGCGGGCCCAACGCGGGCGGCGCGGGGCTCCACCCGCACACCCTTCCGCCCGAGGGCGCCACCAACACGATCGCCCGTCTGGCAGGCGAGCCGGTACAGGGTGAGCCGGGGTCGATCACCCTGCTGCTCCCCACGCACGACGGTGAACCTTTGCTAAGTCCGCGGCTGGCGCACCTGAGCGGCGGGGCGGGGTACCTGCCGAGCGAGGGCAGCGTGATGCTCGCGGAGTGGCGGGTTGGCACGTGGTCGGTCCTCGACACCAGGGCGGAGGGGGCGCTCGAACTCATCGACCGCGGGCTGAGCGAGCAGGATGTGATCGAGGGTCCGTCGCACGACCTGATCGCCGGGGCCGGGCTGGTGTTCTTCGTGCAGGCGGCGCGGTTCGCGCGGTCGCTCGTAGCCGAGCAGCGGTTCGTGCCGGCGATGCTTCAGCGGGCGGGCGAGCCGCTGCGGGCGCTGTGGCAGCCGTGGCTGAGCGACGATGCCACGGAGGAGCGCCTGAGCATGCTGCTCGGTGCGATGCCCACGGTCGCGCGGGCTGTGGTGGACGAGTGCGAGCACGACGGCGTGCAAGTGCTGCAGGACTTCCTGCTCGCGAGCGTGGATGCGGCGTGCCGACGGACGCTGCGTGACCAGGTCATGGGCGACGCGATCGACGGCCGCGACCCGATGAGCGACCCGCACGTCTCCTGGCTGACCGGGCTGCTCGATGGCCAGAGCCAGGTCACCGCTCGGGGCACCGATGTACCCGAGCTTGTGAAGCGGGTGCGACGGTGGGTCGGCGGGCTGGAAGACCGCGGCGTCTCGAGCGAGTGGCAACTGATGCTCCACGTGAATGAGCCCCTCGCGGTCGGGGATCTGGGAGATCTGCAAGCGCCCGGCGAAGACGTGAAGTGGTCGATCTCGGTTCATCTGCGCTCGAAGGAGCGCGATGGGCTGATCATCGATGCCGAGGACATCTGGGCGATGGGCGGTCAGACGCTGACCGTCGAGGGGCTCCGGCTCGAGGATCCTGGCGAGCTGATCCTGGCGGAACTGGGTCGTGCCGCACGGGTGTACCCGGTGCTCGAGCGGATGCTGACCACGCACGAGCCGATCAGCCTGGAACTCAGCACAAACAAGGCGTACGAGTTTCTGCGCGAGTACCGGCCGCTGCTAAGCGAGCAGGGGTTCTGGATCAGTGCGCCAGAATGGTGGGAGACGCCGAGCGCTCGTCTCGGTGCGCGTCTGATCATCGATCCACTCGAAGCAGCCGAGGGCGAGGTCGATGAGGCGGGCGCCTCGGTGGCGTCGCTCGGGGATGCCAAGCTTGGTCTCTCGGCGCTCGTGAGCTACCAGTGGCGGATCGCCGTGGGCGACACCTCGCTCACGCTCAAGGAGTTCGAGCAGCTGGCGAAACAGAAGAGCCCGCTGGTGATGATCAACAACCGGTGGGTGGAGATCCGGCCGCAGGATGTGAAAGCAGCGATGAGCTTCATCGGGGAGAACCCCGGCGGGGAGATGCGTGTCGGGGAGGCGCTGCGGCTCGCGTTCGCATCTGGGTTGGACGAGACGGGCGTGCCGGTGCTCGGCGTGGATGCGTCCGGGTGGCTGGCGGGGCTGTTGGAGCGGGCCGAGGGCGAGGGCAAGATGCCGCTGATCGCCGAGCCCGAGGGCTTCTTCGCGACGCTCCGCCCGTATCAGCGGAAGGGTCTGTCATGGCTGGCGTTTCTCGATCGGCTCGGTCTCGGGCCGTGTCTTGCCGACGACATGGGCCTTGGCAAGACGATTCAGTTGCTCGCGTTGCTCGTACACGAGCGCCGCATCGCGGAGGCGGGTGGCGAGGCGGTCGGGCCGACGCTCATCGTGGTGCCGATGTCGATCGTGGACAACTGGAAACGCGAGAGCGAGAAATTCGCGCCGAAGCTGCGAATCCTGGTGCATCACGGGGTTGATCGTCTCGACGGCGTCGATTTCACATCTGCGGTAGCGAGCAGCGACGTGGTGATCACCACCTACTCGCTTGCGCACCGCGACCGCGAGTTGCTCAGCAGCGTGATGTGGCACCGTGTGGTGCTCGACGAGGCGCAGAACGTGAAGAACCCGCAGGCCAAGCAGAGCCAGGCCGTGCGCGCGCTGCAGGCCCCGCGGCGGATCGTGCTGACGGGCACGCCGCTCGAGAATCGCCTGAGCGAGCTGTGGTCGGTGATGGACTTCTGCAACCCGGGTCTGCTCGGCGGGCCGAGCGAGTTCCGCCGGGTGTTCGGCGTGCCGATCGAGCGGTACCACGATGCGCGGCGGAGCGAGCAGCTGCGCAACCTCGTCCGACCGTTCATCTTGAGACGCCTGAAGACCGACCCAGCGGTGATCAGCGATCTGCCCGAGAAGGTGGAGACGAAGGAGTTCTGCCGCCTGAGCACCGAGCAGGCCGAGCTGTACGAGAACACCGTCAAGGGCATGCTTCAAGAAGTGGAGCGGGCCGAGGGCATCCGCCGGCGCGGCATCGTGCTCACGACGCTCATCCGCCTCAAGCAGATCTGCAACCACCCGGCCCAGATGCTCAAAGACGAGGAGCTTGCGCAGGCGGGCAAGGGCGGCGTGGTCCAGGCGTCGCGCTCGGGCAAGTGCTTGCGGTTGCTCGAGCTGCTCGACGAGGTGATGGCCTCGGGGGCACAGGCGTTGATCTTCACGCAGTTCCGGCAGATGGGCGAGCTGCTCTGCGCGATGCTGCGGCAGGAGCTCGATCGCGAGGTGCTGTTCTTGCACGGCGGCACGCCTCAGCGGGCGCGTCAAGAAATGATCGATCGGTTCCAGCGGGGCGACGGCAAGGCGCCGCTCTTCGTGCTGTCGCTCAAGGCGGGCGGCGTGGGGCTCAACCTGACCGCAGCGAGCCATGTCTTCCATTTCGACCGGTGGTGGAACCCTGCGGTGGAGAACCAGGCCACCGACCGGGCGTTCCGGATCGGGCAGACCAAGACGGTGAACGTGCATAAGTTCATCGTGAGCGGCACGCTCGAAGACCGGATCGACCAGATGATCGAGAGCAAGGTCGCCCTCGCCGAGGACATCATCGGTTCGGGCGAAGCGTGGCTGACCGAGCTGGATGTGTCGCAGCTGCGTGATGTGTTGACATTGAGACCCGAGGCGGTCGCGCTCGCCTGAGCTGGAGAGTTGTTCCGTGGCGTTCGAACAGGGATTCCGAACACGTCCTCAGCGAGACGAGAACGCCCCGCGGCGGGTGCGCGGCGGCATCAAGTGCAAGGCCAAGCAGTGGCCGCCGGATGATCTGAGCTGGCTCGGTAAATCGTGGTTCAGCCTCTTCGAGCAGGGGGCACCCGGGGACGAGCTTCGCGAGGGCATCGACTACGCGATGCGCGGGCAGACGCGCCGGATCGAGGTGCTGCCGGCGCGGGTGCTGGCCGCGGTGCAGGGTCACAAGAGTTCGCCCAACGACGTGGAGATCGATATCGAGCCGCTCCCGCACGAGATGTGGGAGAAGCTGATCGAGGCGCTCGTGGACGACCCGCCGATCGCGGCCCGACTCCTCGCGGGTGAGATGCCCCCGGGCGTGGATCAGGTATTCGCCGCGTGTGGCGCTTCACTCTTGCCGAGTTCACCAACATCGATCCGTGTGCGGCACTCGTACGCGGAGGCGAGCGGCATCAACCGGTACGCGGTGTGCGCCGCAGCCCTTGTGACCGAGATGCTCGACCACGAGCCCCTCCTGGCGTTCACGATTCAGGGGATGCCCGCCGAGGAGTTAGTCGAGCGGCTTCGTCAGCGTCGCAGCGCGACGAGCGCCGGCGGCCGGGTGGCACAGCTCTTCGGACTCGGCCGGCCCGATGCGGCCCGGGCACAGGAACCGCTCGAAGCGGCCGCGGACACGTTCTGGGATGTGGGCGAGCAGCTCGAGCACCTCGATACGGCGCCGCGCCGGCCGGAGGTGCCGCACGCGCTCCTGCGACGCCTCGGTCCGAGCCCGTTCGCCGACAGCAAGTTCCCGCTCGTCGGCCTGCTGGCCACGTGCTACGACATGATCAGCGAGCGGGCGCTGAACGGGCCGAGCCCCGAGCCAGCCCACGACCCCGCGGAACCGGACCCGCGGGGCCCGAGCGAAGAGGCGGACGCCGCTTCCCCACCGGCCGACACCACGGCCAAATCGGCCGCCGAGGTCACCGCGGCCCGGATCGCTGCCCGCAAGGCCGCAAAGCCCAAGGCGAAGGCCCGTAAGTCTGGGACGTAGGTCGCGGCCGGCCGCTTGCCCGAAGACAGATCGCTTGGCTACAGTCCGTCCCCTTCCCTTGAGGGGCCGATCGCGACGGATCCGTCCGGCACGTCACCAGCCGGGCGGTGAGGCGCGGCATGGGTCTTGGCGTTCGCGACTCGCCAAGGTCCCGCCCCGGGATGGTTCAGTCGCGGTTTGGGTCTCCCGCTCGGCGGGGGGCACGGCCTGGGTCATCCAGCCGGCCCCGTCGAAGGCGACACGGGCCGCGTTGGTGTGGTTCGTCGCTGTGGGTGGAGTTGCGTACTGCTCCCCGGCGTGGTCTCGCGTGTCGGAAGACTCGTGCCCGGATGGGTGCGATCCAAGAAGCTGGTGCACTGGCCCGTGGTGTAATTGGCAACACACGTGGTTTTGGTCCATGCATTCCAGGTTCGAGTCCTGGCGGGCCAGCTTCCTTTGACTCCCGGCATCGCCTCACGATTGGTCTCATGACATGAGCACAACCGGCGAACCCATCGATGCGATCATCCTCGGTGCCGGCAAGGGCACGCGGATGAACTCGGACCTCCCCAAGGTCGCCCACGAGGCGGCGGGGCGAGCGATGGTCACGTGGGTGGTCGATGCCTGCTTCGCAGCGGGCGTGAGCCGGGTGGTGCTGGTGGTCGGGCACGGGCGCGAGATCGTTGAAGACCTGTTCTCGTCGCACCCCCACCGCAACCGCCTCTCGTTCGCCCTGCAGGCGGAGCAGCTCGGCACCGGCCACGCGGTGCTCTCGGCGCGCGAGGCGTTCGAGCCGATCTCGGATGCCGCGGGCGATGTGCTGGTGCTGTGCGGCGATGGGCCGCTCATCCGGGCGGGCACCCTCGAGCAGCTGATCGCTCGCCACCGCGAGGTGTCGGCTGTGGCCACGCTCGCGACGGCGGTGCTCGACGACCCCTCTGGGTACGGGCGCGTGGTGCGGGACGAGCGAGGCGGCTTCGCCCGGATCGTGGAGCAGAAGAACGCATCGCCCGAGCAGCTGACCATCCGCGAGGTCAACCCGAGCTACTACTGCTTCCGCACGCCCGAGCTGTTCTCGGCGCTCGACCGCGTGGAGCGGAACGTGGTAAGCGGCGAGTACTACGTGACCGACGTGCCGGCTCTTCTGCTCGCCGACGGCGGGCGTGTGGAGGTGATCGACGCGGTGCCCGCGGAGGATGTGCTGAGCGTGAACACGCCCGCGCAGCTTGCCGAGGTTGAGTCGGTTCTGCAGTCCCGAGCGAGTTCGAGCCCGGCGGAGGTGAGCCCATGAGCTGGTCCGATGCGCAGGAGATGAAGGTCTTTGCGGGCCGCCACTCGATCGAGCTGGCCAAGAGCGTGTGCCGGCATCTCGACATGCCGCTCGGCGAAGCACGGACCGATGTGTTCCCCGATGGCGAGCTGATCGTCACGATCGAGGAAGATGTGCGAGGGCGCGACTGCTTCGTGCTGCTCAGCACGTGTCGGCCGGTGAACGACAACCTGATGGAGCTGCTGATTTTCGGCGACACACTCCGTCGCGCGAGTGCGAAGCGGATCACCGCGGTGATCCCGTATTTCGGGTATGCGCGACAGGACCGCAAGGACCGTGGGCGCACACCGATCACCGCGAAACTCGCCGCGAATCTCATCACGACCGCCGGCTACGACCGCGTGGTCGCGATGGAGCTGCACTCGGCGCAGATCCAGGGCTTCTTCGACATCCCGGTGGATCACCTTCCGGCGGTGCCCGTGCTCGGCAAGTACCTGCAGAACGTGAAGGACGAGTACCCCGAGCTGGTGATCGTGAGCCCCGACGTGGGGAACATGAAGGTCGCCGACATGTACAAGCAGCTACTCGGCACGGGCCTCGCTGTGATCGACAAGCAGCGGATGAACGGGAGCGATGTCAAAATCTCGACGATCGTTGGCGATGTCGAGGGTAAACCTGTGTTGCTCATCGACGACATGATCTCGACCGCAGGCACGCTGTGCGAAGCGGCCAAGATTCTGGAGGCAAACGGCGCGACCGAGATCATCGCAGCGGCGACGCACCCGCTACTGGTCGGACCGGCGATCGAGCGGCTTCAGGCGAGCCCGATTAGCCGGATCATTGTGACCAACACCATCCCCGCGAACGACCGGTACATGCCGCTCGGCAACCGCATCGTTGAGCTCAACGTCGGAGAGCTGTTCGCGGAGGCCATCCATCACATCCACCACAGTAAGAGCGTCAGCGGGTTGTTCCGCGGGCTCATCGGGACCAAGCGTTAGGACAGATTCGGTTAGAGGAACTTAGCCATGCTCAGCAAGCACACACTGCAACTCGAGAAGCGTGAGCGTGTCGGCTCGCGGTACGCCAAGCGTGTTCGCGACGAGGGCAAGCTGCCCGCGGTCGTCTACGGGCACAAGGAAGAGCCGGTCGCGGTCGCGGTCGACCGCAAGCTCGCGCTGCGGTACTTCCACGCGGGCGAGCGGATCTTCAAGGCCGCGATCGACGGCGGCGAGGAGACGACCGTGCTGCTCAAGGATCTGCAGTACGACTACCTCGGCACGAATGTGATCCACTGCGACCTCGAGCGGGTCGACATGGAGGAGGAGGTCGACTCGTCGGTGCATCTGAACTTCGTGGGCGAGTGCAAGGGCGAGAAGCGGGCCGGCGCGGTGTTCGTGCATCCGATGGACACGCTGCACGTGCGGTGCCGGGTCAAGGATCTGCCCGAGGCGGTGGACATCGACATCACCGAGCTGGACGCGGGCGAGACGCTGTTCGTGAAGGATCTGACGCTGCCCGAGGGCATCAAGGCGCTGGACCCGGCGGACCGACGCGTGTGCGCCGTGACGTGGACCAACGCCGCGGCAGCGGCCGCCGAGGGCGAGACCGTTGCCGAGGACGCGGCACCCGAGGTCACCAAGCAGAAGAGCGAGGACTGATCACGGGTCACCGCCATGAAGCTCATCGTCGGTCTCGGCAATCCCGGAAGCGAGTACGAGCACACCCGGCACAACGCCGGGTTCATGGTGCTCGATCGTCTTGTGCGCCGGCTCGACGCGTCGGCCGGCGGTGGGATCTGGCGCGGTCAGTTCCAAGGGCTGTGCCAGAGCGGTGATCTCTCGCCCGGGGTTCGTGTGGTGCTGCTCAAGCCGACGACCTACATGAACCGCTCGGGCCAGTCGGTCGCCGAGGCGGTGCGGTTCTACAAGCTCGATCCCGGTGAGGACCTGATCGTCATCACGGACGACATCGCGCTGCCCGTCGGCTCGATCCGGGCCCGACCCGGCGGGGGCGATGGCGGGCACAACGGGCTCAAGTCGGTCACGCACCTGCTCGGCACCGACCAGTACCCACGCCTGCGGTTCGGCGTCGACGCGGTGAGGACCGCGGGCGAGAACGCGAACCAGGTCGATTATGTGCTCGGGCGCTTCACCGACGCGCAGCGAGACCTGGTCGAACCGGCGATCGAGCACGCCGCCGACCTCTGTGTGTGCTTCGCCGAGCAGGACCTGAGCGAGGCGATGAATCGGTTCAATACGAAGAAGCAGAAGAAGCCGCGGGCGGCGGAGCCAGCGGCAACCGAAGACGATTCCGAGATACACGATGCCGGCGGCGCGGAAGCCGCAGCATGACATCCAGTCGTAGTTCGTAGCTCGAGATTCGTAGTTCGGAGAAAATTTGGTCTCTCGAATTACGAACTACGAATCCCGAGCTACGAACTCTAGAAAGGACCCATCCCATGAACGTTTCCAAAGGCCGGATCAACACCTACGAGGCCATGTTCCTGTTCCCCCAGGGGCCTGGTAACGACTTACACAATGTGCTGATGACGCTCAACACCATCTTCGAGCGCTCCGGATGCGAGGTCATCGCGCTCGAGCGCTGGGACGAGCGCCGCCTCGCCTACGAGATCGCCAAGCACAAGCGCGGCATCTACTTCCTGTCGTACTTCCGGTGCGACCCGGTGAACTTGGTTGGCTTCGAGCGCGATTGCAACCTCTCCGAGGACATCTTGCGGTTCATGATCACCAAGGCCGATCATCTCACCGAGGAAGAGATGCGGCTCCACGATCAGCGTGGCCGGTTGGGCGACGAGGCCCAGCTTCGGGCCGACGATGTGCCCACCCTCAGCGCCGATATGACACCCCACGAGCCGGAGCCTCAGCCTGAGCCGGCGGGCGTCGGCGCCGGTGCTGCGCCGGAAGACGAGGCCACACCCGAAAACGAGGCCTAATCGACGCCATCAAAGCCGGTTTTCGTTCGGTATACTGACCGGAGCGGTGCGCCGCGCCGCCCCATCGCCACCATTCGCGGAGCGACGACATGGCTGGAAGCTTCAACAAGGTCATCCTGCTCGGCAACCTGACCCGCGACATCGAGATGCGGCAGACGGGCTCGGGGCTGAACATCGGCCGCCTCGGTCTGGCGGTGAACGACCGCGTGAAGGACCAATCGGGCCAGTGGACCGACAAGGCGAACTTCATCGACTGCGTCGCCTTCGGCCGTACCGCTGAGATCATGAGCCAGTACCTCGGCAAGGGCAGCTCGGTGTTCATCGAGGGCAAGCTCAGCTGGAGCCAGTGGCAGGACAAGAACTCCGGTCAGAACCGCTCGAAGCTCGAGGTGATCGTCGACAACTTCCAGTTCGTCGACTCGCGGCAGGATCGCCAGGGTGGAGGCGGCGGCGGGTACTCGGGTGGTGGGCGTTCGCAGCCCACCTCGCAAGCAGAGCCCGCGCCGGCACCGGCGCATCAGTTCGAGCCGGTCTCAGAAGACGACATTCCCTTCTGACGCACGCGCGGGCGCGGTGCCGGGTGACCGTGCGAAACCGCGTCGCGACGACTCGGAACAAGCCGTCGCCCCGCTCGGACGAGACCGCCGCACGGGGCTAGGATGCTGAATCACTAGGTCCATCATGTTGGACCTTGCCCATATTTGGCTGGGGCTTCGGCTCCTAACTTTCTTGCCGGTGAGACACGCCGGGAAAGGACAGCGGACATGGCGAAGACGCTTGAGCTTCTGCTCACCGAGAACGTTGATTCACTGGGCATCGTGGGCGACATCGTCCGCGTGAAGCCTGGGTACGCCCGGAACTTCCTCCTGCCGCGGGGCTTGGCAACAGCGCCGAGCCAGGACCTGATCGATGCCCTCGCCGACAAGAGGAAGCAGGCCGAGGCCGAGCTCGCGGCCCTCCGCAAGCACCAGGGTGAGCTCGTCGAGAAGCTGACCGGGTACGAGCTCGTGCTGGAGCGGTCGTGCAACGATCAGGGTCAGTTGTACGGCTCGGTCACGCAGCAGGACATCGCCGATGCCCTGCGGGCTGCGGGCCACGATCTCCGCGACCGCGATGTGCGTCTCAACCAGACCATCAAGCGGATCGGGCACTACGACGTGCCCATCAAGTTCACGCCGGAGTTGGAGACGGAGCTCGACCTCGTCGTGAACGCGGACCGCCCGCTGGCGATCGACGACGAGCCGGAGGAGGAGCCCACCCCAGCGGAGGGCACCGAGGCGACCGATGGTGGCGAGACGCCGACCGAACCCGCGGCATCGCCCCAGAGTCCGGAAACGGAGCCCGAGCCGGTCGAGGCGTAAGCCGTGTCCGGCCTGCTCGCGCCCTATTGTGTGATCGACCGAACCGATGGCGCGGTGCGAGGTGTTGACCCGCACCGACCGACCCGAGGAGAGCCTGTCGCATGACCACCCTCCAGACCCGCCCGTCCGAGGCCGGCCCACAGGGCCACTGCACGCTCGATCCCGATCAGCATCATGATCCGCATGCCACGCGGTTCGGCAAGATCCTGCAGGCGTGCATCAAGTTCGGCGCGTCCGACCTGATCATGAAGTCGGGCTCGGTCCCGAAGATCCGTCTCCGCGGCGCGCTCAAGGGGCTCGAGACCGATCCGGTCGAACTCGACGAGTTCATGGACATCGCCGATCACATTCTCAACGAGGAGCAGAAGGCGGACCTGCACAAGTTCGGCTCGGTCGACTTCGCGTACGACTACGACGAGGGCAACCGGTTCCGTGTGAACCTGTTCCAGGCCCGCGGCAAGCTGTCGATCGCGGCCCGGCTGATCACGAGCAACATCAAGAAGTTCGAAGAGCTCTACCTCCCGCCCGTGATGAGCGAGATCGCGATGCAGCCGCAGGGCATCGTGCTGCTCGCGGGCGTCACCGGCTCCGGTAAGTCGACGACGATCGCGTCGATGCTGGACTACGTGAACGAGCGCAAACCGGTGCACATCGTGACGATCGAAGATCCGATCGAGTACATCTTCACGGACAAGAAGGCGACGATCAATCAGCGCGAGATCGGCATCGACTGTCTTGACTTCAAGATCGCGCTCCGCGCGCTGGTTCGTGAGAACCCCGACGTGGTGCTGGTGGGTGAGATGCGCGACGCCGAGACCTTCGAGGCCGCGCTGCACGCGGCCGAGACCGGTCACCTGGTGTTCGGGACGATCCACGCCAGTTCGGCGACCGAGACGTTCGGCCGCATCTACGACCTATTCCCGCCCGACGAGCGGGAGCAGGTCCGTAAGATTCTCGCGTACCAAATGCGGGCAATCGTGTACCAAAAACTGTTGCCCACGCTGCACGAGCACATTCCCCGGATCCCGGCCTGCGAGATCCTGATCAATACGCCGCCGGTGCGGAAGTACATCCTGGAGGGCCGCGAGGGCGAGATCCGCGACATCCTGCGGAGCCAGGAGGCCGAGCAGATCGGCATGCAGGACTTCAACGCGTACCTGGTGCAGCTGGTGGAGCAGGAGTACATCCACATGCGGACGGCATTGGACGCCACGCCGAACGCCGACGAGCTGCGGATGCGTCTGAAGGGGATCAGCTAGACTCGACGCCCCCGGCCGCGCCGGCCGTACCCGACGAGAGGCCGACCCATGCCCAGCGATGCCGCGCTGACCTCATCATTTGTGCTCGCCGACGCGTTGACACTCATGGCGTGGTGGAACGCCCTGATCTTCGCGTTGCTGTTCGTGCCCTGGGGCATGATCGTGACCGGTGTGTACGACAAGGACGCGGCGCGTTGGTACCTCAAACGCGAGGTGTGGAACATCGGGCACATGGTTGCTGCCGTGATCGCGCTCGGTGTCGTCGTCGCGGCGCCGCTCCCGGGACTCATCGCACTGCCCATCGCCGGTCTGATCCTGCTGATCGACCTGCTGGTGTACCCCCTCGTGCGCAACGCCGATGAACGGGTGCCCGATTCGGCGACGTTCACCATCCAGACGGCGCTTGCCGGGCTCAAGCCGCAGGCGGGCGAGAAGAAGGACAAGGGCGACAAGGCCCGCAAGGTCAAGGGCATCTTTATGGTGTTCCGCGGGAAGGATGGGATCGTTCAGCCTCCCGAAGACCCGGAAACCCCGCAGTACGAGATCCGGATTGCGGTCGAGGATCTCATCGGCCAGATGCTCACCTCTCGGGCGACGCAGCTCGAACTCGCGCCGGTGCCACAGAAGAAGGGCGCGTACGTGGCCATCGGCACGGTCGACAGCGTGCGATCGGCGATCGCGCAGCTCCCCGCCGACCGCGCCAGCGCCATCATCGACTTCGTGAAGTCCGTCGCCGGGCTCGACGTCAACGATCGACGGCGCAGGCTCAAGGGTCGTCTCGAGGCAGGCACCTCGAGCGAGGCGCTCGTTCACCTTGGTGTCACCACACTCGGCACCACCGCGGGCATGCGGATGACGCTCGTGCTCGAGCCGGAGAAGCGGGTCTCGCTCCCGCTCGACCGCCTGGGCCTGCACCCGCAGCAGCTCGAGGATGTCGGCTCGCTTGTCGATCAGCGGGGTGGCGTCGTGCTCGTGACCACGCCACCGCACCAGGGGCGGACCACCCTGCTCTACTCGCTCATCAAGAAGCACGACGCGTACACGAGCAACGTGCAGACCGTCGAGACAGACTCCCAGATGCTGCTCGAAGGCGTGACGCTCAACGAGTGGGACGCGCAGACCGCCGACGAAGAATTCTCGAACGTCGTTCGGTCGGTGCTCCGCCGCGATCCGGACGCGGTCGGTGTCGCGGAGATGGCCGACGACCAGACCGCTCGAGAGGCGTCTTCGGCTGATCTGGAGCGGATCCGCGTGTACCTCTCATTCCGTGCTGCGGACGAGATCGAATCGATCAAGCGGTACGTCGCAGCCGTCGGCGACGCGAAAACGGCCGCGAAGTGGATGACCGGGCTGGTCGCGGGTCGGCTCCTGCGCCGCCTGTGCGAGAACTGCAAGGTCGCCTACCGGCCGACACCCGACCTGCTCCGCAAGCTCGGTCTGCCGGCCGATACCGCCCAGCTGTACCGCGAGGGGGGGACGGTGCTGATCAAGGACAAGGAGCAGACCTGCCCCGTCTGCGACGGTGGCGGGTACTTCGGTGCTGTCGGCGCGTACGCCGTGTACCGGTTCGGCACCGAAGAGCGGAAGCTCATCGCTGCGGGCGACTGGACGGCGCTGCAGGGGCTGCTCCGCCAGAATAAGCATCTCTCGGTGAGGACCGCAGCGGTGCAGCACATCGTGTCCGGTGTGACCTCGATCAAGGAGGTGCAGCGGGCGATGAGTTCGGGCGGTTCGAGTGGCGGACAGGGCGGTGGCTCGAAGAAGCCGCCCAAGAAACCACCTGCGCAGGCTGCACCGGCCGAGGCCACCACATGAGTCAGACGCACCGCCCCCACTTGCACGGAGCCCACCCATGCCGTGGATGAATCTGCTGATCGCGTTGATCGTCATCGGGAGCGCTTTGATCTGGGCGGTGCGCGGCACAGGTCGCGGGCTGTTCTCGGCGTTCCTGGCGTTTGTCTGTGCTGTGGCGTCGGGCGCGATCGCGTTCGGGGTGTGGGAGATGATCGCGGCGGCGCTCATCCCGATCAACGAGCCGCTCGCCTACACCTTCGGTCTGCTGCTGCCCTTCGGGATCACCTTCGGGCTGCTCCGGCTGATCGTGGACTCGCTCGTGAGCGGCAACCTGACCTTCGGCGAGATCCCCGACTTCGTGGGCGGCCTGGTGTTCGGCGGAGCCACGGGGATCATCTCGGCCGGCATGCTCGCCATCGGGCTTGCTCACTTGCCATCCGGGCCGAGCCTGCTCGGCTACAACCCGGTCAACCAGGACTCGCCGACCATCCGGGTGGATGGCTCGCTCTGGATCCCAGCGGACCGCCTCGTGGCGATGTTCTACGAGCGGCTTTCGGTGAACGTGTTCGCAAGCCCCACACCGCTCGCGGTGCATCATCCCGATGTACACGAAGCCGCGGCACTCGCGCGCACCACGTACACCACCAGTGCGGCCCAGGGTGGCACGCGGCGCGCGCGGCACACGCTCGATCCAGTGGATGTCTCGCTCCAAGCGCGGTACCGCATCGAGGGTTCGCTCGACGATCTGCGCATCGATCGCGTGAAGCTCGATGAGAGCGGCGACCCCACGCTTCAGCCCGTCACGCTACCGGACGGCTCGCCCCAGCCCGAAGGGTCCGTACTCGAGGGCTTCGTCGTCCGTTTCGGTTCGGCGACCGTGGAGGAGGGATCCGGCCAGTTCCTGCTCGGACCCGGTCAGATCCGCCTGATCACGCACAACGCCGACACCGGCCACTCGCTCGGGCTGCAGCCGATCGCCATCATCGCCCCGGCCCAGACCGAGGAGTCGCTGCCGACTCGGTTCGTGCTGCGCGGCAAGGACGTGATCGCCTCGGTGGGTGGCGGTGCGAATCACACATGGGGCGTCGAGTTCCTCATCCCGCCCGGGTACGAACCGATCGACATGATGGCGAAGAACGCGCGGGTGCGGATCGGCGACGACATGGAGGTTGCCGAGGTGTCGTCGACGCTCGATCGCGACACACGACTGGACGCGGGGGTCTTCCTGCAAACCCTCGGGGAGGCCACCGGAGCGGTTACCGGTGTTGCGATCGACCTCGAGAACGCTGCGGAGCTCGACCCCGACGGTGTGATCACCGGGACCGCCACGCTGCCCAGGAACTACCACTTCCGCACGCGCAACGCCGATGGGCTCCAGATCGAGGAAGGCAACCGCGGCTCGACGTGGTCGGGCGGTCAGAAAACACTCCCGAACAGCGCCTTCGAGACACGGGGTGTGCCACGGAATCTGGTGGTCAGCCGACTGCAAGCCACCGGCACAACGGGCATCGTGCAGGTGGTGATCGCGTCGCGAGCCACAGATATCACGCCCGTCGGCCAGAGCATCAGCCGCGTGGCCGACCGCAACGCGCGCTTCGCGCTCCGCAGCGAGCGTGGCGAGCTGTTCGAGCCGATCGGCTACATCTTCGACGAGGGGCAGGGCCTGGTGGACACGCGGTTCATCCCCGGGCAACCGATCTCCGCGATCACGGACCTTCCGAGCTTCTCGGAGAACCAGACGAGCCTGTCGTTCTATGTGTTCTTCCGGGCCACAGCCCCGGGGGTGATCACGCATGTGGTGATCGGTGATCGGGCGGTGTACGAGTTGAGCGAGCCGATCGAGGTCCGGGCGGCGCGTGATCGGTGACCGATCTGCCTGTCTGTGGCCGATCGGGAGGTGTGCGCACCGATTGCTCGTTTGGTGCCGATAACTCTTGGGCCGGTACACGCGCTCAACCTCCGGTGTGGTTCTGCCGATGACGAGGTTGAGTCTGGCCACGGAGGGCCGCCCGCGCGCTGTTGGTGGCACCCCGTATGAGCTCGATCGGCTCCATCTCCTCGTCGGTGAACTCGCTGCTGGCGTTCGGTGCCGGTGTGCGTCGACCGCTCGGCGTCGCCATGGCGCCGACGTCGGGTCGCGGCGCGGAGCGGCCGGTGTTCGAGAACGTCGAACCGGCTGGCGGTGCGGGCCGGGCGAATGCCGGCGCGAGCGAGGGTCCACTCACCGCCACGGCCTATCAGCGGAACGCCGACGGCGACTCGGTGACGCTCGGCTCGCGCGAGGACGACCTCACCCCCGAGGAAGAGCGCCAGGTCGCCGAGCTCAAGGCCCGTGATCAGGAGGTGCGTGCGCACGAGCAGGCACACCTGGCCGCTGCCGGTCCTCTTGCCCGCGGCGGGCCGCGGTACTCGTACCAGACCGGCCCCGATGGCAAGCGGTACGCCGTTGGTGGGTCGGTCTCGATCGACACCTCGCCGGGACGCACGCCCGAGGAGACGCTCGATAAGGCACGCCGGATCCAAGCCGCGGCGCTTGCGCCGGCCGAGCCCAGCTCGACAGATCGGGCGGTGGCTGCCAAAGCAGCACAGATGGCGGCGCAGGCGCAGCGGGAGGCCGCGGAGCAGCAACGCGAAGATGGCACCAACCGGAGCGATACGGACGCACCGCAGGGCGAGCCGAAGAGCGAGCGACGTGACTCGACGAGCGCGCCGATCGCTGCGTTGGCCATCGACGTCTACGCGTGAGCCTGAGTTCGCAGCGCCACTCACTCCTTCTAGAGCAGACCAAGTCAACTCGTCTCACCGGTCTCAGCGGTGGATCGACCAACTCCGGGACTTGCGTGCCACTGGCGGCTTGCCCGCCAGTGTTCAAAGGCTTTGGCGTTCGCACTGGTGGGCAAGCCACCAGCGGCACCCGCGACGAATTGACTTGGAACGCACTAGTGAGTCCCCTTCGAGCGTGCAATTTCGCTTGATGCATGGTGTGTGCGCACGGGTGCGCGACCTTCGATGGCGGGTGAATCGAGTCGGCTTGGTGGGGCGACCGCATTTCGAGGTCATCGATTGAGCCTGGGTCACCAGGGCGGCTCACCGGGTGACGAAACCCTACCGCCACTTTCCGCGTATTATCGTTCGGCGTCGGATGTGGAGGATTTGCAATGGGTGAGGATCACGATGCAGTGTTGCATTCGATCCGGTCGATCGCGCGTCGCCTGACGATCCGCGATGCAGCGATCCGCGGCGTGCTCTGGGGGGGTGTTGGGCTGCTGGCCGGCGCGACCGCGGTGCTGGCGGCTCGGCTCGGCCTCGGTCTCGGTGGTCACGAGGTGCTCTGGTTGCTGCCGGTCGGTGGCGCGGGCGGGGCGATCATCGGCGTTGTCGTGGCGTGGCGTGCCCGCGTGCGGCCGGAGACGCTGGTACCGCTTCTCGACGACGCCTCGTCGGCGGGCGGCCTGCTGATGTCGAGCGGATCTCGCGGCGCGAGCGCGTGGCGCGGTGGTTCCATCGCGGCCCTGATGCTTCCCCGCATCCGGTGGGCGTGGTGGCGTCCGGTGGCGACGCTCGCGACCGCATCGGCGGTGTCATTGGTCGCTGCGATCGCCAATCCGGCGCTTCATGAACAGGACCGGTCGATCGATCTCTCGGCACACATCGAGGCGATGCACGCCGACATCGAGGCGCTCGAGCAAGCCGAGGTCGTCGATTCCGAAGAAGCCGAGACGCTCGAGTCCGAGCTCGAAGGCATCGACTCGCGGGCGGATGCGACGAACCCGAGCGCAGCGTGGGAGGCGCTCGACGAGCTTTCAAGGCAGATGGAGGCGCGAGCGACCATGGCAGCAGCGGAATTCGCCGAGACGAGCGAGGCGGCGGAGGCACTCGCCGAGGCCTCCATGGAAGCTGCGGAGGCGGCGGAGCAGCTCACACCCGAGTCGGCCACATCGCTCGCCGAGGCGCTCGCTCAGGCGGGTGCGGACGCCAAACCGCTTGCCGAGGATGCGGGTGTGCAGGAGGCGGTCGAGTCCCTTGCGCAAGCAGCGGACGCGGGTGATCCTCAGGCGGTCGCCGAGGCGCTGGAGCAACTCTCTCAGGCGGCGTCGCGGTGCTCGGGCGGTGCGAGCGATCGACTCGCCACGCTCACGCGGGCCGGGCTTGGCAACTCGCCCGGTCAGCGCGGCTCGAACAGCGCTCGAGACAAGGCCCTCGCGGAGCTCAAGGCAATGCTCGATGATGCGAAGCAGGGCAAGCCGATCGATGCGAAGAAGCTCGCGATGTGCGCCGGGCAGTGCATGAATCCTGGCGTCTCGCGAGGCCCTGGCGCCGCCAAGCTCGCGTGGCGCGACGAGCCGACAAGCTGGGAGGACGCGGCGTTTCGCCCCGAGGCCATCGAGTCGCAGGATCCGGATCTCGACGGTTCGGCGCTCCTCGGCACCTCGCTCGTTGATCCTGGCGAGCAGCAACCCGGTGCGGTTTCCGCGGGTGATGGCCTGGTCGCTGACACATCGGCGTCGAGCACCGCAGCGGTTGCGCAGGTCCTCCCGAAACATCGCGACGCGGTGCGGCGGTACTTCACGCGCTCGGATCAGGTTGATCCTGCGCCGCTGGACGACGCCACGTCGCAGGCAGGAGAGGAAGGTGCAGCTCCATGACTGCCGGCACGTTGCAGCCAGAACCCGGTGATGGACGTGCCGAAGCGCCCCTTCCGAGCCCCGAGGTGATCGAGCCGATCGCGGCCCGTGTCCGAGGGATCGTCGACGCGCTCGATCGTGCGCTGCTCGGGCAGCACGAGGTGCACGAGCTGGTGGTGGTCGGCGTGCTGAGCCAGGGTCACGTGCTGCTCGAGGGCATGCCGGGCCTCGGCAAGACGCAGATGATCCACTCGCTGGCGCAGCTGCTCGGGCTTGACTTCGGTCGCGTGCAGTTCACGCCCGACCTGATGCCGAGCGACATCGTCGGCAGCTCGATCCTGCAGACATCGTCCGATGGTCGCCGCGAGATGGAGTTCCGGCCCGGCCCGGTCTTCACGAACCTCTTGCTCGCCGACGAGATCAACCGCGCCTCGCCGAAGACGCAGTCGGCGCTTTTGGAGGCCATGCAGGAGCATCGGGTGACGGTGCTGGGTCAGACGAGGCCGCTCCCCGAGCCGTTCTTCGTGCTCGCATCGCAGAACCCGGTGGAGACCGAGGGCACGTACCCGCTGCCCGAGGCGCAGCTCGACCGGTTCCTGTTCAAGCTCGAGATCCGCATGCCCGACGCCGCGGTGCTCGAGGAGATCGTACAGACCCGCCGGCGTGGCCAGCCACCGGTCCTCGACGCCCTGGTCGATGCATCGTCGCTCGCGGACACGTTCGCGGTGCTCGAGCAGGTGGTGCTCCCCCCAGCGGTCGCCCGGTATATCGCGGCCTTGGTGCGTGGGACACACCCCGACGCAGAGTCGGCGCCCGATCTTGTTCAGCGCATGGTCCGGTACGGCGCCTCGCCGCGTGCCGCGATCGCGTTCGGTGAGGCAGCTCGAGCGAGAGCGCTGCTCGCGGGTCGACCGAGTGTCGGGTTCGAGGATGTCCGCACCGTTGCGCACCCGATTCTCGCGCACCGCGTGATCTTGACGCACGAAGCGCGGTTCGAGCGGGTGACGCCCGCCTCGGTCGTCGACGCTGTGCTCGAGCGCATCCCCACGGCGCCCGGCGCGCTGCCGCGATCGGCGAAGCTGGTGGAAGGGGCTGTCACATGACCGCCCGTGCGCACCTCGTGGTGTGTGCAACGTTGGTCTCGCTGCTCGCGGTGCTCTGCGACCGGGCGTGGGCTCAAGACGATGGCGTCTCCATCCGCTTCGATCCGCCTCCCGAGGCGACGACCGTCGATGGCTACGCCGTCTACGGGCTGACGATCGCCAATACCTCCGATCGCGATCGAACCGTTCGTGTCGAGATCCGTGAGAATGGGTGGGAGGGCCTCGTCCTCGGCTCGCTTACTCGAACGGTTGATGTGCCCGCGGGCACCGTCGTGCGCACCCGCATCGCCCAGCCGCCGGCGGACATCGGCCAGGGGATGGTGGTGTGGGTGGACGGGCGACGTCGGCCGAACACGGTGTTCTTCCCCGCGGTCGATCACCGCGAGGGCCCCGAGTACTACTGGGGGTCTCAGACGAGTCGCCAATCTCAGCCGATGGCGGTGCTGGCGAGCACGAGCTTGCCGAATGCTGCGGAGCGATCGCTCGACCAAGCCGCGTCGGAGATGGCGATGCAGATCGCCGGAGGCTCGCCGAGCACCGGCATCTCGCTCCCCGAAGCGTTCGCGGTCGTCAACGACGGACCTGTTGGGCAATGGTCCACCGATCCGCTTGCCTACACGCGATACCGCGCCGTGGTGATCAGCGCGAGCGATACCTCTTCGATGCCGAGCGATGTCCACAGCGCCCTCGAGATGTGGATTCGCGACGGCGGCCAGTTGGCTGTGGTGGGCGATCCGCTCTCGGCCCAACGGGCTTTTCCGCTCGCCCATCCTGTGATCGAACGCCGGGACGACGGCGATCCGACCTTGCGTCTCGGCTTCGGCTCGCTCACGGTCTTCGAGAGCGATGAGCACGACTCGTCGCGACTTCGGGCCGGGTTCGTCGACATGTTCGACGACCTCTCGCACGAGCTCGGCACACCCGCGCTGACCTCGAGCACCGATGCGGAGTGGGACATGTCGGTCGGGCCCGACGACGATTTACCCGTCCGCGGCCTGCTCTCGGTGCTGATCGTCTTCGCGTTGCTGATCGGCCCGGTGAACGTGATCACGCTCGCGCGGCTGCGCCGGCGCACGCTGCTATTCGTCACCGTGCCTGTGCTCGGCGTGGTGTTCTCGCTCGCGATCTTTGGATTCGGATTCGTTCAGGGGGGTATCCGCCCGATCGCGCGCACCGCGTCGCTCACGGTGCTGGATCAGGCCTCGGCGTTCGCCAGCACGCGCGCGCACCGTGGCTACTTCGCGCCGCTCACACCGGGCGATGGGCTCCGCTTCGACGCCGACACGCGTGTTCGGCTGCTCATGGAGGACGAGTCGCACGGCTATAGCTGGAACCCGAGCGAGCGGACAGTGACGCTCGATCTCACCGATGGGCAGCACCTGCGTTCGGGCTGGATCCGCCCTCGCGTCCCGGAGCACTTCTTGGTGTCGAAGGCCGGCACACGCCGCGAGCGTGTGACCTTTGACCGGGAGGCGGACGGATCGGTTCAGGTGCTGAACGGGCTCGGTGTTGGGATCCAGCGGATCGTGCATGCCGACGAGCGTGGTGTGGTGTTCGGTGCCACCGACATCGCTCCGGGCTCGAGCGTGGCCCTCGAGCGGCTCGATCCCGAGAGCGAGGCGACCCGCGCCGTCGAGGTGGTCTCGGTCGCCGGTGCGTTGTCGCGCGCCTCGTCACGGGGTGAGGCCGGAGCGGCGAGCACCGCACGACGGATCGCAGGAGTCAGCGGGTCGGCCCGTACTCAAGGGATCTCGTGGGTGCCGCGCGGCGGGTATGTCGCGGTGCTCGACGAGGACCCGTTCCTCGAGCCCGGGCTGGAGAACCTGCGGTCGCACGAGCAGCTCGCGGTCGTGGTCGGGCTGCTGGGCGAGGAGGAGTAAGCCGTGCTGATCACGGTCGAACGTCTGAGCAAGCGGTTCAAGAACACCCAGGCGGTGGACAGCCTGAGCTTTTCGTTCGAGTCGGGCCAGATCTTCGCGTTTGTCGGGCCGAACGGCGCGGGCAAGACAACCACGATGCGGATCATGTCGACCCTCGACTGGGCGGACGAGGGCGAGGTGTTCTTCGACGATCTTCCGGTCGCTGAGTACCCCGAGAAGGCGAGGCGGCTGATGGGCTTCATGCCCGATGCACTCCCAGAGCACCGCGACATCGTGGTACACGAGTACTTGGACTTCTTCGCCAGGGCATTCGGGTTGCGCTCGCCGCACCGCGGCGAGATGCTCGCCGAGCTCGAAGAGTTCGTGGGCATCGGTCACATGCGGAACAAGACCATCAAGTCGCTCTCGAAGGGCATGAAGCAGCGGGTGAGCCTCGCGCGGGCGCTCGTGCATGACCCGCCGGTGCTGATCCTGGATGAGCCCGCGGCGGGGCTCGATCCGCGTGCTCGTATCGAGCTGCGCGAGCTGCTGGTCGCGCTCGCGCAGCGGGGCAAGGCGATCCTGATCTCCTCGCACATCCTCAACGAGCTCGAGGAGATCTCGCATGGTGCGGTGATCATCGAGCGCGGTCGCTTGGTCCGTGCGGGCACGATGGATGCGATCCACCACGATCCCGAGTTGCACGCCGACGACCGCACCCGCCGCATGACCATCCGGCCGATCCGCGGGGTCGAGCGGGTCCAGACATCGGCGCTCGAGCACCCGGCGGTGCTCGGCGCTTCGCTCGTGGGCGATTTCGTGGAGGTCGAGGTCCGAGGTGACGACGAGATGCTCGCCGGCGTGCTCGGTCACGTGGTGCGCGCGGGGCACGACATCGTCGAGTTCAGACCCTCGAAGGTTGGGCTCGAGAAGCTCTTCATGGATGTGACGAAGGGAGAGGTGCAGTGAGCGGCGTTGCGTCACGGCTCGGGGCGGTACAGGCGGCGATTGATGATCGCGTGAGCCCTATTGTGCTGAAAGAGCTCCGCCAGTCGGTGCGTTCGCGGTCGGTGATCGCGGTGCTGTTGCTGCTCCTCACGGGGCTTGTGCTGCTCACCGGGATGTATGCGATCTTCGAGGCCGGGGCTATCGGTACCAACGAGTCGGGCCTTGAGCTGTTCGGCATCTTGAATACGATCGTGCTGCTCGTGTGCGCGCTGTTCGTGCCGCTGTACGGCGCGATCCGAACGGCTCAGGAACGAACAGGCATCGCAGCGGATCTGCTTCACACGACGACCATCGGTCCCGCCGCGATGATCTGGGGCAAGGTGGCGGTGGCGATGCTCATCTCTGTGCTGCTGCTGTCGGTGGCGGCGCCGTTCATGGCGCTCACCTATCTCTTCCGAGGGATCGATCTGCCGACGATCGCGTTCTTCCTCGTGGCGGATCTGCTGATCGTGCTCGCGGTGGTGCAGGTTGGTGTGTTCCTGGGCGCGCTGCCGGTGGGCTCGGTGTCGAAGGTGCTCGCCGCGTTGGTGCTCGTGCCGATACTGTTCGGTCTGCTGTTGCAGGGTGGTGGCTCGCTGCTGTTTATGTTCGGCTTCGGTGTCCGGTCGGTCACACAGATCGACGCGGACGGCTGGATTGGGATCGCGGCGGTCGCCGGTGTGGGGCTCGGCATCATCGGGCTGCTGTTCACCCTTGCGGTGGGTGTGACGGCGCCACGATCGGCCAACCGTTCCCTGTTGCCGCGGGTGTACACAACCGCTTTCGTGCTTGTGACCCTTGCGGGTGTCCTCTTCTTGATCTTCGAGTACGACAGCCCGGAGCCACTGGTCGTGTGGGGCGTGGTGTGGACGCTCGTGCTCTCGGCAGCGATCGCCCTGAGCGCGAGCGAGCGACGCGCACTCGGTCCTCGGATCCGGCGAGGCATCCCGGGCCGAGCCATTCTTCGTGTTCTTCCTTTTCTGTACACCAGTGGTGCAGCGAGCGGGCTGTGCTGGTCGGTGCTGCTTGCCGCTTTCGTGCTTGTTGTCGGGTTCGGTGGCGGATACCTGGCTGTCGAGGCCTGGGGCGCCCCGGGTGATCTGGATCAAGCGTTTGCCTCGGTGGGCCTGGTGCCGGTGTACGCGCTCGGGTACACGCTCTGGGGCATCACGATCCGCGATGGGCTGCTGAAGCGGTGGGTGGGCGAGTCGTCGACGGCGCCGATCGGTCTCGCGCTCGCCGGTGTGGCGTCGGCGGTGCCGTTCTTCATCGCCTTCGGGCTCGAGCCGAGCCGATTCGATCAGCGGCGGTGGTTCCTCGTGAGCAATCCATTCGGGATCGCGATGTCGGGTGGCTCGTCGGTCGGTTCATCGTTGTTTGTGTACTGCTTGATCGGCGCATCCGTGCTCGTGTGCATCGGTCTGGCCCTCAACGCGAGATGGCTGCTCCGGCAGATCCGTGGCTTCGCGCCGCCTGCGACGCGACCACCCGACCCGTTGACCACCGCGCCACAGACCGATCGCCCCACTGCTCCGGCCGTGATCGATGCCTGAGTCGAACGCCCACTGGCAAGAGGCGGTCACGCGCGGGATGACCGCGGCGGGTGGGCTCCGCTTCGCGCTGGGCGAGCGTGCGCAGGCCAACGTGGGGTCGCGGCTTGGCGATGGCCCGGGCGACTCCATCGAGTTCATGGACTACCGCACCTACGAACCGGGCGACGACCTGCGGCGCATCGATTGGACCGCGTTCGGCCGCACCGACCGCGTGCTTGTCCGCCGGCATCTCCAAGAGGTCAGCCCGAATGTCGAGATCATCATCGACGGGTCGGGGTCCATGAACACCGGCGAGACACCCAAGGCTCACGCGACGGTCGCGGTGGCTGCCGCGCTGCAGTCGTGCGCACTAATCAGCGGGTTCTCGCCACGGGTGCTCCGCGCCGGCGCCCGCCCCGAACCGCTCGGTGGAGGGGTCGAGTCGCTGGTCCGATTCCCGGGGTTTCACGGCGGTGGTAACCTCGAGTCACTTGGTGGCGCGGGTTCGTTGGGTGCGACGCGGGTGCTGCTCTCGGACATGCTCGTGCCCGAGCCGCCGGAGTCGATCGTGGGGCCGCGGGGGGGCGGCGCCCCCCCC
>JBCDJJ010000003.1:0-83739 GCA_038747915.1 Planctomycetota bacterium
ACCAGCCGTGGGAGCGGGACGCTCCCACCACCGGTTTCACAGAACTCGATGACACGCGACGGTCACGGCGTGGTGAAGCCGCCGTCCACAAGGATCGACTGGCCCGTCACGAAGCTCGACTGATCGGAGCTGACCCAGAGGATGGCGTCGGCAATCTCCCGTGTCGTGCCGATGCGGCCCATGGGGTGCATGGCCTTCATCGCGTCCATGTTGCCGCCCGCGAAGCGGTCGAGCATGTCGGTCTCGATGCCGCCGGGCGAGATGGCGTTGACGCGGATGCCCTGCTGGGCGACTTCCATGGCGACGGTCTTGGTGGCGCCGATCACCGCGTGCTTGGAGGCGATGTAGATCGAGGCGCCGGCCATGCCCACGTGGCCCGCGACCGAGGAGAGGTTGACGATGGCGGCGCCGGTCGTCGCCCCGTCGAGCGCCTTGAGCATCGCGGGGATCTCGTGCTTCATCGAGAGCAGCACACCCTTGACGTTGATGCCGAGCACGCGGTCGATGTCCTCCGCGGTCGCATCGGTCACGGGGCCACCGATCTCCACGCCGGCGTTGTTGATCGCGATGTGGAGGCCGCCGAAGGCCTCGACGGTCTTCGTGACGGCGTCCCGGATGTGCGCCTCGTCCTGGATGTCGCCCTGAATAAAGAGGCCTTTGCCGCCGGCGGCTTCGATCTCCTTCACGACCTCCGCGCCGAGGTTGGCCCGGCGGCCCGTGATGGCGACGCTTGCGCCCTCTTTGGCGAAGGCGACCGCGGTGGTGCGGCCGATGCCCGAGGTGGCGCCGGTGACGAGGACGGATTTGCCTGTGAATCGCATGGTTGGTCTCCGGTTCGTGGTGCGGGCCGGCTGTGGTGAGCCGGCGCGGATGAAGCTAATCCCGAGTGACCGGTCCGTATTCCCATGGCCGGGTAGTATCGAGCGATGGCGAGTGATCAGTCCGAGCCGGTGATCCGTATGCGCAGCGTGGTCAAGCGCTTCGGATCGCAGACCGTTCTCAACGGCATCAACCTGGACATCCACCCCGGCGAGACCATGGTGATCATGGGCGGCTCGGGGTCGGGCAAGTCGACGATGCTGCGGAACATGATCGGCACGTTCGTGCCCGAGGAGGGCTCGATCGAGCTCTTCGGTGATGACATCACGGTCATGAACGAGGAGCAGCTCAACGGTGTCCGCAAGAAGTTCGGCATCCTGTTCCAGTCGGGCGCCCTGTTCAACAGCATGACGATCGCGGAGAACGTGGCGCTGCCGCTCCAAGAGCACACGGATCTCGACCCCGAGATCATCGCGATCCAGGTGAAGATCAAGCTCGAGCTGGTGGGCCTCCGCGAGCACGCGCACAAGTACCCCTCGCAGATCTCGGGCGGCATGAAGAAGCGAGCCGGGCTCGCGCGGGCGATGGCGCTGGACCCGAAGATCTTGTTCTACGACGAGCCGTCGGCGGGGCTCGACCCGGTCACGAGCGCTGAGATCGATCAATTGATGCTCGGGATGACCAAGAGCCTCGGCGTGACGAGCGTGGTGGTGACGCACGAGATGGACTCGGCGTTCACGATCGCCGACCGCATGGCCATGCTCGACAAGGGCGTGATGATCGCCTGCGAGACGCGGGAGTGGTACGAACAGGTCCGCGACACCCCGGCCGACAAGGCGGAGCAGCTGAGCGAGACCGAGCAGCTCATCCGGCAGTTCCTCCGAGGCGACCCGGAGGGCCCGATCACTCGGCGCAAGGCCGAGACGAACTACGAGGAGGATCTGCTGGGCGGCCCCGCAACGTGGGAGAGCACCCCGGCGATCCAGACCACCCGGTCTCGTGTGGCGGATACCCGTGCGCTGAGAGAGAAGTGATGCGGCGCCGCGCGGCGGGCCGCGTGCGTGCGTGATGTCGGCCGAATTCGGTAGGCTTTTGCGTTATGGCATCGAGGCAGAGCAGGAACAACGTTCTCGCGGGTTCATTGGTGGTCGTCTCGCTGGTCGCGGCGGTCATCCTGGTGGCGCAGCTCGGCGGGCTGCGCGAACAGTTCGGTCGGGCCGCGTACGAGGTCTCGTTCCCGCTCGGGCTCGGCGTGGAGGGCCTCGGGCCGGGCTCAGCGGTCTCGGTCGGCGGGAAGGAAGCGGGTACCGTCAAGACGGTCGATTTCCGGTACGACGACCAGGGCAACGTGATCGGCCATGTGGCGCAGATCGCGATCGACCGGAGCATCACGCTCCGCGCCCGCGCAGCCGATGGCGAGGGGCCCAACAACCCGGTGATCGTCCGCGTCGCGGGCCTGCTCGCCACACAGTCGAACCTCAACTTCATGAGCACCGGCCCGATCGATGGGGCGGTGATCCCGGCGGATGGGTCGTTCGAGGCCAGTCAGCCGCAGACCGCGGTCGACCAGTTCGGCCTCCGTGAGACGGTCGACAAGGCCAACGCCGCGATCGACGCTTTCCGCGATACCGTCGGCACGTTCCGTCTCGATGAGTCGAGCCCCTTCTATGAAGACATCAGGGCAGCGATCCAGAATGTGCGCGAGTCGACCGAGGAGGTGAACACGTGGGTCGAGCAGGTCGAGTTCGAGGAGGACTACGCCCAGATCCGCGAGGTGATCGACCGCATCTCCCGCTCGGTGAAAAACCTGGAAGACATCGTCGCGCAGGGCGACCCCATCGTCGACAAGGTCAACACCCGCCTCGATGACATCCAGGAGATCCTGCGTGTGGTGCGGGAGGACTACCTCGCTGCTTTCCGGCCGGACATTCAGCAGAGCATCGAGAACTTCCGCGACTCGAGCGCCAGGCTCAGCGAGCTCACCGAGCAGGTGCAGGCCGACTACCAGGCCATCATCCGCGTGGCGCTCGAGGATGCGCAGCAGACGATCGCCCAGATCGAACGGCTCACCGTGAGCTCGGACCCCGAGGTTCGCCAGATGCTGGCGAGCCTGCGCCTCGGGGCCGATCAACTGCGCGACACCCTGATCGAGGTGCGCCGCTCGCCGTGGCGTTTGCTCTACCGCCCGAGCGATCAGGAGACGGAGTACGAGTTGCTGTACGACGCGGCTCGGCTCTACGCCCAGTCGGTGAGCGATCTGCGCGCCTCGGTGGCCAGCCTGGAGTCGGTGCAATCAGCGGCGGCCGCGGGCACCACGACCCTCGACGAGGACACGACGCAGCCGGTGGTCGAGGCGGTCGAGCAGGCGTTCGAGCGGTATCAGAAGGCCGAGGCGATCTTCCTCGAGCGTCTCACGGGCGAAGCGCCCGATTGATGAGGCGGTCTCCGAAGTGGAGCGGTGCCGTGGTCTGGAGGACGCCGAAGGCATCTGAAGGCCACGCGAGTGTCGTCTCCCTGGTGGGAAATCGTGGTCTTCGCTTCGCTCAGACCACGGCACCGGTGCGAATGCGATCCCGCGAAGTGCATTAAGCTGCGTCCAGCACGGTTGTTCCGACGGTCTGATCCATGCGCACGATCCAGAAGCACATCGCCGGGCTCTACCTCGTGAACGTGCTGGTGATCATGCTGCTGCTGTTCGGCTTCGTGGTGTCGATCGACATCGTGACGAACCTCGGCGAGTTCGTGGATGCGGCTCGGGTTGAGGTCATCGGCGCGACCGAGGAGGCACCGACCGACACATCGACCGCGCTGCGGCACGTGCTCGCCACGATCGTGGCGATCGGCGATGTGTGGTGGCCGCGGCTGCTCCAGCTTTACAACTACCTGGTGGGTGTGGTGCTCATCACGGCGATGGGGTTCACATGCTCTCAGCTTGTGAAGCAGCGCGAGCTGGTGGCGCTGATGGCATCGGGCATCTCGCTGTACCGTGTGGCGCGGCCGTTCGTGCTGATCGCGGCGGTGTTCGCGAGCCTGCAGTTCATTAACCAGGAGTTCGCGGTGCCGCGTGTGGCGCCGCTGCTGACACGTGATGCGCGCGATGCGTTTCAGCGGGACGTGGCGAGCTTCGCGGTTCGACTGGCGCCCGACGAGCAGGGTCGGCTGTGGTCCGCGGAGGAGTTCCAGGCGCCGACACTCCGGGTGGAGGTCGAGCCCGATCCTGCGGGTCGACGGCCGTTGCTCACCGATGTGCGGGTGTACGAGCTCGGCGAGGGGCGGCGGGTGGTGCGCACGCTCACAGCCCCAACCGCCTACTGGGATGGTGGCGGGTGGGTGCTCGCCGAGGGGGCGGCCGCGACCGTCGACCCCACCTCGCCCGTGTTCGACGGGAGGGCGAGCTACACGCTGAGCGAGGAGGAGCGGCGGCTGACGACAGCGCTCGATCCCGAGCGGCTCAAGGTGCGGCACCTGCAGGGGTTCGCCTCGAACCTCGGCTTCCTGGAGATCACCCGCATGCTGAGCGGTGGCGGGATGGACCCGCGCGCCTCCGAGGCGCTCGACCGCATCCGGTGGGGGCGGCTCGCGGGGATCGCGTCGAATCTGATCACCCTGGTCGCCGCGATCCCGTTCTTCCTGCTTCGCGTGCCGGGCTCGATGCTGGCGTCGAGCCTGAAGGCGGCGCCGATCGCGCTGGCCGGGCTTGCTGCATCGGCCGCGAGCACATCGATCGAGGTTCCTGGGCTGCCCATCTGGCTCGCGGCGTTTTTGCCGGTGTTGCTGCTCGCACCGATCGCGGTGGCGCTCTTTACGGCGATCCGGACGTGAGGGTCAGGCCGAAGTCCGCGGCGGCTTGTGCTGCGGGCCCGTCTCGGCGCAGCGCCGCAGCGTCGCCCCGGCCGAGCAGCGCGAGCAGATCGTCGATCACGACGCGGCCGTCTTCGAGCGCGGCCTCGTCGAGGTAGACCCAGACGACGCATGAATCGCGGTCGCCCACGAGCTCAACGAGCCTCGGAGGCGGGCCGGTGTTGGCGGCGACTGTGGGTGGCAGCTCGCTTGCTGTGTGGCGCGCCGCGGCGATGGTGCCGAGTGTGAAGCGTGCGCCATCGAGCTCGCCGAGCCGTGTGCGCACGGCATTCTGCCATCGAGCCAGATCCTCACCGGTCTCGGCGGTGCCAGGGTCGAGTGTCGTCGAGCGCACAGCGGTAGTGGTATCGCCCGATGCCAGCGACTCGACGAAGATGTCGACCGCCGGGGCAAGGGTGCGGGCGTGGTGGATGTAGGTGACGCCGGCCGCCCCGACCGCGGCCGATTCGAGCACGAACAGGGCCGCGCCGACGAAGAGCGCGAGCTTGGCGGGTCCGCGGCCGAACCGATCGGGCCGGCTCGCATCGCGCACCGCGAAGAAGCCGAGCGTCGCAGCACCCAGGGCGATGAGCGGCATGACCGCCATCGCCAGGGCGGGCCAGGTCATCCCCGCGGTCATCAAGAACCCGAGCATGGGGCATCCGAAGATGTTGAGCAGGAGTAGCCCGAGGGCACCGGCAGCGAGGGGTGACAGGGTCGGTGGACCGGCGGGTCCGGGAATCTGGTCTGGGAGAGGTGGGTCGTGCGGGGTGGTGGCCATGGTGCGAGGGTAGAGACCATGCACCCGCGAGGGGGTGGTGGCGGTACTGTTCGGGAGGTGCCGATCCGCTCGTCCATGCTGTTTTTTTCTGGGGTGACCGCTGCTGTCGCGAGCGTGTTCGGGGTTGGTGTGGTCTCGGCGCAGCTCAACGTCGCCGAGCGTGTGCTCGAGAACGGCATGTTGATCCGTGCCTCGGAAGCGCCGGATGCCCACCGGGCAGCGGTGCATGTGGCGCTGGACGCGGGCGTCTTGCACGAGACGGACGCCACCTCGGGGGCAGCGTTCGGCCTGGCGAGTTGGTGGAAGCTGGCCCCGGTCGAGGGCGCCGATGAGCTCGTAGGGTGGGTCGGCGTCGATCGGGCCGGGTTGACAGCCTCTGCGTCACCCGAGGAGGCGACGCAGGTCGCGGCGGCGCTCGCGCGTCGAGTGGGTATGCCTCACGAGCCGACCGCGGTTGCGCTCGCCGAGGCGGTGGCGCTGAATCCGGCGTCGATGCGAGGCGCGACGCTGGCGGCGTGGATCGATGATCTCGCTCGCGAGCTGACGCCCGATGCGCCGCTGCTGTGCCGGATCGATTCGGCATCGATCCCGCCGGATGCGGATGTGGTCCGCGTGTTTGCGCACATGTGGGCGAGTCCGGGCCGGACAACAGTGGCGGTTGCCTCGCCCGGTGATCCATCGGTCATCGTGGAGTCGCTCGCTGCGTCATTGACCGATCTGCCGGCTCGGGCCACGCCCAACGATCCGGTGGTCGTCGTGCCGTGGGGCCGGGAGGGATCGATCGTAGTCGAGCGGCCTGGTCTGCCGTTCGACGTGATCCACCGCGCGTGGCTCGTGCCCGAGCCCGAGGAGCCGAGTGCTCGGTACAAGGTGTTGCAGGGGCTGACCGCGGAGCTGGTGCGTGAGGTGCTCGCCCGCGAGGAGCAGGTGGTCACCCGGCCGCAGGTGTCGGTCGTGGAGCATCCGCCGTTTGGCACCGCGATCGTCGCGAGCCTGGTGGTGCCGGCGGGTGAAGGGCGTGGAGCGAACCTGCGGGCGGCCACCGAGTTACGTCTCGCGGTGCAGGAGCCGCGCGATGGCGCGTGGGTTCGTGAGGCGCGGAGGTCGCTGCTGGTCGACCACGCAGCCCAGGCCGATCGCATGAGTGGTCTGGCGCCGCAGGTTCAGGCGGTTCGCCTGGCGTCTGCGAAGCCGTTGCCGGGTGAGTCGTTGCGCGAGATTGCGACAGCGCCGGAGGTCACAGGTCTCGAGCTGAGCGGGTACGCCGGTGTCGTGCTGCGCAGCGGCACGCAGGCGGTGTTCACCTCGGCCGCGGCCCGGCCGGTGGATATCGCGCGGGTGCGCACCCTGCGTGCCGACCCGGCCTCGGGCATGATGTCGGCGACGCTCGGCGATGGGCGAACGATCGAGGTGGCGCACCGCACCGAGGTGATGGCCCGGCACCTGCCGGCGCCCGAGGTGGCAGTCGAGGCGGTCCCCGTCGGTGCAGCCCGGAGCGTGTTCGCCGAACAGGGCTCGGAAACAGTGCGCACGACCTTCATCGCGGATGCGCTGCGTGGTCACCCAGTCGGCGAGGCCGCGGTGCAGACCGTGCGGGTGGAGGTTGGTGTGCAACTGGGGCGAGTTGAAGGCGACAGTGTGCCGTTGATCGATCGACTCGCGGAGCTGATCGAAGCCGCGATCGCCGAGCCCACGCGGCGCTGAGCGGGCGGGCCGGCTCGTATCATCTGGCGATGCTGGATTCGGCCGCTGTGCTCGGGCTCATCGTTCTCGGGGTGATCGTTCTCGCAGCGGCGGTGTACATCGTCTGGCAGGCCAGGCAGCAGACCCATCTGGAGCGGTTCGCTGCGGAGGCCGAGGGTGCGCGGGCGCAGGCTGACCAGGAGGTGGCGCGGCTTCGCGACGAGCTGGCGGATCTCGATCGCGACCGCCGCGAGTTGCACGATCGCGTCGCGAACGCGCGGGAGGAACTCGCGGGGCTGCGCCAGACGCTCGAGGGTGCGGAGCAGCGGCGACTCGACACGATCGAGCAGTGCGACGCCAAGCTTCGCGAACGGGACGAGCGCGATGCCGCTCAGCAGGCCGAGTTCAGGCGGCAGCTCGACGAGAAGCTGGCGGCGATCGCGGGCAGAGCGCTCGATGCCTCGCAAGCCAAGCTCATCGAGCAGGCCACGCTCGTGTTCGAGTCGCACCGGGAGAAGACGTCCGCGGAGCTGGAGCGGAGAGAGCAGAGAGTCGCGCAACTGGTCAAACCGATCACCGAGACGCTGGCCCGGACCGATGCCAAGCTCAAGGAGCTGGAGGCGGCCCGGGTCACCGCGTTCGCGCAGATCGCCGAGCAGATGAAGCTGCTCGGCGAGGGATCGGCGAGCCTGCGCGATGAGACGTCGAAGCTCGTGACCGCGCTGCGCAGGCCCGAGGTGCGGGGCCGGTACGGGGAGATCCAGCTCGAGAAGGTCGCCGAGGTCGCGGGCATGCGCGCTTACTGCGATTTTCGAACGCAGGCGCAGACGATGTCGGCCGATGGCAAGCCCTTGCGCCCCGACATGGTGGTGCGGCTGCCCGGCGGGCGGGAGATCGTGGTTGATGCCAAGGCGAACCTGGCGCCCTATGTCGATGCGCTCGACGAGCGTGATCCGGACGAACAGGAGCGGCACCTCGAGCGGTTCGCAGCGGGCGTGCGGGAGCAGGCCAAGAAGCTCGGCAAGAAGGGGTACTGGGCGAGCTACGACGGCTCACCGGATTTCGTTGTCATGTTCGTGCCTGGCGAGCAGTTCATCGATGCCGCCCTGCGGCGCGAGCCGGCGCTCATCGAGCTTGCCTCGTCGGAGAACGTGATTCTCGCGTCGCCCAGCACACTCATCGGTTTGCTGCGGGCGGTGCATGTGGGGTGGCGTGAGAAGGAACTCTCGGACAACGCGGAGATGCTCTACACGCTCGGAAAGGAGCTGCACGAGCGGTCGGCGACGCTGCTCGGGCACATGGACAAGCTGGGCGATCACCTCACCCGCGCCGTGGAGTCGTACAACAAGAGTGTGGGGTCGGCTCAGGCTCGGTTGCTGCCGGCGCTGCGCAAGTTCGAGGATGCAGGTGCGAAAGGCGTCAAGGAGCTTGCGGAGGTCAAGCCCGTCGAGGCCCTGCCGTCCTCAACGACCAGCAAGTGAGCGGTCGATCAGCAGTTCCGCGATCACACGGGCTCGGGCGAGCACCGTCTCGACCTCGGCACGGGTTGGTGCGGCCCCGTTGCCGTTGGCATGCCCGTTGGCGTGTCCGTTGGTGGCGGCGCGGCAGTTGGTCATCTGCGCCTGGGCGGTGGCGCCCTCGATGACGAGCTGCAGCTCGCAGGCGAGTTCGTCGGGGTCGTTCGCGCCCGCTTCGCGGGCGAGCTCGGCGAGCGATTCGGCGACGCGGCGCTTGTGCGCGCCCGCGGCTTCACGGATCGACTCGTGCCCATCGGTGAACTCGCCGGCGGCCTTGACGAAGATGCACCCGGCGAAGCCCGGGGTGGCGAACCAGTCGGCCAGGTAGTCGAACACGCCGAGCAGCTGACCGCGGGGGTCGCCGGCGGCGCGCTCGAGGGCGGTCGAGAACCGCTCGCGAACCACGCCGTCGCGGTGCTCGAGAACAGCCTCGATGAGCTCGTGCTTGCCCGCGAAGTGGTTGTAGAGCGTCATGCGCGCGACACCGGCCTCCTTCACGACGCGGTCGATGCCGACCGCGTGGAACCCCTCCCGCTCGAAGAGCCGGGCAGCGGCGTCGAGGAGCTGATCACGCTTCGTCGAGACTTGGTCGTTCTTCATGTCGAGGGAATAACCGCGACGAACCGCTGAGTATTTTCCCGGCGCGAAGGAAACCGACTCCGGTTTCTCATCTCGTGCTGAGGCGGTGGTGGCCCGAGCCTTCGGGTTTACCCAAATTGAAGTGAATATTCTGATTCTATTTCAGCATATCAGGCAGCTCGCCGTGCAGCGACTTGAGTTCCTGAGCCTTGTCCGGCGGCATGATCAGGGTCGCATCGGGCGTGTGGACCACGATCAGGTCGCTCGCGCCGAGCACCGCGACACGGTGGCCGGTGCCATGGGCGATCACGGAGACCCGCTCACACCCCACGAGGTGGGCTTCTCCGCCGATCGCCGAGACGCGGTTACCCGCCGCATCGGGTTCGAGCGTCTCGCAGAAGCTGGGCCATGAGCCGACGTCGAGCCAGTCGATGTCGAGGGTGACGGTGGCGACGCTCACGCTGTCCTCGTTGGCCCGCTGCTGCTCGCGCGAGGCGGGTTCCATGATGGCGTAGTCGACACTGATTTTGGGCAGCTCGGGGTAGATCCGATCGAGGACGGTCTGGCGATCGGGCGTGTCCCACGCGGCAGCGATCTCGGCGAGCCCGGCGTACGACTCGGGTTTGTAC
This sequence comes from Planctomycetota bacterium, assembly GCA_038747915.1. Taxonomy (GTDB): domain Bacteria; phylum Planctomycetota; class Phycisphaerae; order Phycisphaerales; family UBA1924; genus JBCDAP01. The sequence goes on from JBCDJJ010000003.1 coordinate 9,849, forward strand.
CGGTGGAGGCAGTCGAGGAGCGTCGCAGCCTTCCAGACGAACATCCCGGCGTTCCACCCGAAGACGCCGGAGTCGAGATAGGCCTGAGCACGCTCGGCGCTGGGCTTCTCGACGAAGCGTTCGACGCGAGCGGCGCCCGGCACGCCCGGGATCGCGACGCCGTGCTCCACATAGCCGAAGCCGGTCGCGGCGTACGTGGGCTTGATCGAGAAGGTGACAAGCGACCGCGGGTCGCGGTCGACGAGGTCGAAGCCGACGCCGAGGCGCTCGCGGAAGGCCGGCTCGGGCGTGATGAGGTGGTCGGCGGTGAGGACCGCGAAGACCGCATCGGGATCGCGGCGGTGGAGGACCGCTGCGGTGAGGCCGACGGCGTTCACGGTGTCGCGGCCGACAGGCTCGCCGAGGATCTGCTCGTCGTCGAAGCCGGGGATCGTGGCGCGGATCTCGGCGCGGTAGGCCTCGTTGGTGCAGATCAGGCGGTGATCACCGGACACGAGATCGCCGATGCGTTCCGCCGCGATGCGGAGGAGCGAGACCGCCTCGCCGTCCTGTCCGGGGATGAACCGGACGAGCTGCTTGGGCAGGTGCTTGCGGCTCACGGGCCAGAGCCTGGTGCCTGCGCCGCCGGCCATGATCATCGCGTATCGCGCCATAGACCCTGGAACATAGGGCAAAGGTGGCGCGCGGGTGGATGGGCGGGGGCGGGGCCGGACACTTCGCGTTGCTCGGTGTCGGCGTCAGTGTGTTGTGCTCGGGGTCGGTCAGGCCGTGAGGGGGGCGGCGAGTTCGATGTTGGGCAGGGTGGTGGGTGTGGTGCGGCCGGGCCAGACGAACTCCACCTCCACATCGAAGAAGCCGAGCAGGGTTCGGAGCTGGTTCTCGATCGAGCGCTCGGCCTCGCCGCGGTAGCGCGACTCGTTGTCTTGGAAGAGAGCCGCGGCCTGCTGCTGGGCGAGCCGGATGAGTTCTTTTTGCGTGTTCGCGGTCATCTGGATGACGTCGAACAGGGCGAACACGCGGCCGGCCTGGATGTCGTAGGGGGTGAGATCGCTCAGGCGGAGGGTGCCCTCGACCTCGGGCATTCTGAGCTGGTACCGGCCCGGCGCGAGTTCTTCGATGTCGGCGCCGCTCAGCCGGTTGAGGTCGACGAAGTACTGCTTGTCGAAGTGGAAGATCATCGCGACCTTGGCCTGGCTCAGGAGGAGCGGCGGGACCCACGACCAGCCCTTGGTGCTGGTGGCGATCTCCTTGGCATGCACCTCGAGCCCGACGAGCTTACCCACAGCGCGCACGCGTTCGGCCATCACCTGAGCTTCATCCAGCGTGACTGGTGCGCTGTGCGCTTTACGGCGGAGCACCACGATTAGCGCAACGAGGAGGCCACCCGCGAGGAGGGCGACGGTTGCGACCACCATTGCTTCACCCATGTCAGGCTCCGATCGGGTTGGCCGAGACCCTTATTCGGCTCGGCGCGAGGCGTCTTTCACGTGGCGGGTGTGTCGTCGTCCGCGGCGCCCGTCTCCATGGCACGGATGAAGCAGTGGCCGCACCCGCTCACCAGCGCGATGCCGATGAACAGGCCGAGGACCGCTCCAGCGGTGCCAACGTACGCGTTGACGGAGGTGACCTGGTGCCAGACCGTCGGGATGCGAGAGGCGGCCACCACGAGCACCACCGGGAGTCCCCACGCGGCGCTCCAGGCGAGATATCGGACGGAGCGGGCGGGTCGCCTGACGAGCACCGCGAGCCCGGAGAGCGCAAAGAGCACCAGCGATGCACCGAGCTCGATGTACGAGGCGGTGAGCAGCGAGATGTCGATCCCTGTGCCCAAAGCGTTCGTGACAACCGTTGGCTGGGCGGGTGTGCCGATGAGTTGCGCCGCGGTCGCGGGCTCGCCGAGGACCGCGGCCACGAGGATCGTGCCGGCGATGCAGGCGATGGCCATGGCCGGCGCCTCGGCGAATCGTCCGAGCAGCAGGCCGACCGAGAAGATCCCGCTGACCAGGACCAGCACTTGGAAGGCGGCGAACTGCCACACGCTGCTCGAGATGCCGAGCATCATGAGCGGCAGCGCGGCCACGGCGCACACGACACCGATCAGGCCGGCCGCCCAGCGGATCCACAATGGCGTCTTGAACCGGTGCATGGCGCGTTCTGCAGTGGGCGATGATACGAGGTCGGTCGGTGCGGGTTCGGGCTTCAGCCGGCTTGCGACATCGCCTGCAGCTCGGGCCGCCACCGGGTGACCTGCGCCCGTCCGCGGTGCTTGCTCTCGTACAGGGCCCGGTCGGCCATCTGGCGGAGTGCTGTGGCGTCGTCCGCTGCGTCAGCGCCGCGCATGGCGATGCCGACGCTCAGGGTGGGCCACGGGATCTCGGTGCCGAGGCCGCTCGGATGGGTCGCGAACTGGTCGATGAGCCGGTTGGCGACGGTCGCGGCCTGGTCGGGGGAGACGCGGGGGAGGGCGATCATGATCTCATCGCCGCCGATGCGTCCGGCGAGGTCGTGCTCGCGGATGCACCGCTGAACCACCTCGCCGAGGGCGACCAGGGCCTCGTCGCCTTTGTGGTGGCCGCAGGTGTCGTTGAGCTTTTTGAAGTGATCGACGTCGACCGCGAGGAGGGCGAGCTCTTCGTCTCGCCGGTGTGCGATCGCGACGAGTTCTCGCACACGTTCGTCGAACCCGCGGCGGTTGGCGAGGCCGGTGAGCGCATCGGTGAGGCTTAGGTGCGAGAGCTGCGCCCGGACGCGTCGGCTCTCTTCGTCGACGCGGGTTTCCATCTCGCGTTCGAGCCGTTGGGTTTCCGCGGCCCGTTGATGGGCCAAGACGACGACCTCGTGCGCGGCCTCCGCGAGTGTGTTGAGCGTGGCATCGCCGCGGTCATGGAGCAGCGGCGCCAGCTCGGTGAGTGAGCGGGCGGTCCCGCCGACGCGGATCTCGGTCGCCAGGCGGTGGAGCGCTCGGTGGCGCCTCCTGATCGCGATGACGCCGATGCAGGCCGCGATCAGGGCTGTGAGCAGGGTCGTGGCGATGAGGGCGAGCCAGCCCGCGTTCACCCATGCGACGGCCCCCGCGGGCCCGGCGAGGCATGCGACGCCCACAAGCGGGAGGACAAGTGGAAGAGCGCCGCTCCTCGCACCACGCCACGCCCGCGAATGCTGAGAACTCACAAACGACATGCTGCTCGCCCCACTCGTCGAGTGCTGTCAGCATCGAATTGATCGGTAGGAATGGCCAGAGCGGCAGCGAAAAAAATCCGGCCGGTGCGTGGTGGGGTGTCGTCGGGCGGGAACCTGGGGCATGAAAAAACCCCCGCGCCGCCCAGGGTGGCACGAGGGCAAAGTCTCTCTCCTCCCGACCAACGTCGGGTCGGATGCTCTCTCTACATCCGAGGTAGGCACAGTACCGCGCGTTCTCGAGATTGCACCCGATCGTCGCGCTCAACTTTCGTAAAGACTTGTAAACGCTGATGATGGGCCGCTAAAGGGGCCTGGGGACTCGTGATGCGATGGTGCCCACCAACTTGGCATGCTCTCGTGGCTTCCGAAGGTCGCCCGTCTTGACATCGGGATGTGGATCGGGTGTGGGCAGGGGGCACTTTGTTCGGGTGGGGGTGGCTACTGAGCGGGTCACGGTGCTTCGCGGAGCTCGGTGACCACCAGGACCCGTCGCTCGCCCCGCTCGGGAGAGGTCCGTGTCTCGATCTCGCCGAATGCCTGGACGAAGCGTCGATCGAGGTGCTCCGCCTCGGTTAGGACACCGGAGACATCGGCCTCGATGGTCCGGCCGGTGACGAGCCCGGGCTGAACGATCTGCCACCCGGTCGTCTCGCCGCCGATGGCGACGATGCCCGACTCGAGCTGACCGACGATGGGCGTGCTGTCCGTGTCGTCGATGACAGCGCACCCGCCGAGGGCCAGGGCGGTGAGAAGGAGGATGGCACGGGTGGCGGGATGTGGCATGGGAACATGATGCCTCATGATTCGGCGCGGTGCGTGAGATGCGGTGTTTACTGTCGAAAGTGAACCGTGTGACTTCGCCGAACGGACGAAGCCCGCGTGACGTTCACGCAAATCTCTCGTTGGTAGAACGTGGCGTGCTTGCATCGATGCCGAACACGCGTAGGTTGCGTGTGTTCGGAAGAGGGTTGCACAGCCATGAAGCATGTCACCGGTGTGGTGGTCGCGATGAGCGCGATGATCGCCGCTGATTCAAATAGTCAGGTCGTCAGCCCGGTGCCGTGGGAGGTCCTGGGCGGGGCTCCGTGGTCGACGGGCTCTCTTCAGAGCCCGCATGTGTCGAGCGGGTTCACACCACTTGAGTCGCTCCCGATCCCTGCGACGTGGCCGGACGAGTCAGGTGCGGGCAGCGGTGGGTTCCTCTTCGTCCCGACCCCCGGTGCGGCTGCCTTGCTCGGGATCAGCGCGCTCGCCTTCGGCACGCGTCGTGGATCCCGGCGCCGGTGAGCTAGGCGTCGTCAGCGCACCAAGGAACGTGTCGATCGCCTGAGCGGTGTCCGTGGCATGCTCAGGCATCCAGAGTTCGTGGTGCGCGGCGCCCGAGATGACATGCACTGATCCCTGTCGCGCAGCGTCCGCGACGGCGCGTGCGCCGTCGAGCGGTGCGATCTCGTCCTCGTCCGCGTGGATGAAGAGGATCGGTGCCGACACCTGCCTCGCGGCGTGCACACGGTCGAATCGGTGACGGGACAACGATCGACGTGCCGAGACGTTGACCAGCGCCAGCGCCAGGCGGCCGATGATCCGCCACGGCTTGCCATCGCGCTCGAGCGTGCGCCACAGCGGCGTCCACGCGTCGCGGTAGATCCCCTCGAGGATCAGTCCTGCGACCGGCGCGCGCTCGCGTGACTCGATGTGTGCTGCACCGGCGAGCGCGGAGGTCGCGCCCATGGATGAGCCGGCAAGGACGAGCTCGCTCGGCGGCACGAGCAGTTGGGTGGCGATGGCATCGATGGTCTCCGGCTCGAGTCCACCGAGTGCGGACCACCCCGTTGAGTCGCCGTGCCCGGGGAGGTCGATTGCGACGAGACGGCGCGCGTGCCGGGCGAACGTGTCGACACGCGGCAGGGCCGAGAGCTTGCTGCTCGCCCACCCGTGGGCGAAGAGGATGACCGGCCCGTGCGGCGCGTGGCCTTCGATGAGCCATGCCTCGACCTCACCATGTGGGGTGTCGATGCGGCGTGTCTCGAATGGCCGCGGGCGGTCGAGTTCGCTCGGGTCGCCCGGCTTGCCGGCTGCGACGGCGCTGGCATAGGTCCGTCGCGGTGGATGTGTCATCTTCCACGCGGTGAACGCGGCGCCGACGGCGATCGACGCGAGAAGACCAAACAGCAGCAACAAGAAGATGGGCAGCATCGCGCGCCGTTCGCGTTCAGAGCTGACCGCTCAGCAGGCGACCGACATCGTTGGCGGTGACGAAGATGAAGATCGCCGCGATGAGCGCGAGCCCGGCGAGCGTGAGCGCGCTCTGCACCGCGATCGGCACGGGGCGCCGCGTGGCGCCCTCGTACATGAGCATGACGAACTGCCCGCCATCGAGGATGGGGAGTGGTAAGAAGTTGATCACCGCGAGGTTCACCGAGATCAGCCCGAGGAAGAAGGCGAGTTCCACCCACCCCTGCTCGGCGACCGCGGAGCCGAGTGCGGCGATGCCGACCGGCCCGCGGAGCGTGCGGGTCGAGGCGCCGCCGTCGGCGAGCCGCGCGAAGGTGAGATAGGTGCGGGCGAGCCACCGCCTGGTCTTGTCGACGCCGAGCACCAGGGCGTGCCAGGGGGTGTCGGCCTTGACCGTGGCCTGCGCGAGTTCGAAGCCCGCGAGGAGCCCATCGGCTTGCCACCCGAGCGCACCGAGCTCGGATGTCAGGCCGCCCGGCACCACGACGGTGATCAGCTCGGCGTCGAGCGCATCGGTGGCGGTGTCTGTCGGTGTGGGTGTTGGCGGTGGTTCGATGGCGAGGCGGAGTTCGAGCGGCGTGCCGTCCGCATCGCGGGCGAGTGCAGCGATGGTGCGCGCGAGTGTGCGCACGTCCGGTGTGTGCTGGTTGTTGACAGCGCTGATCCTCGTGCCCGGCGCGATGAGTTCGGCGAGTGGTCCCCGGTCGCCGACCACGCCGGCCGGCTGAACCGCGACGTGGGGGGAGGTCCAGGCGGTGCCGATCTGGAATCCGACGCGGCCGTTCTGGTCGACGGGGGGGCGGAGCTCGAGGCGCTCGCCGGCGCGGTCGATGACGATGGGCACGAGTGCGCCGGCTCGGGCCTGGATCTGCTCGACCGCTTGTTCCCGCGAGGGGAAGTCGGCATCGCCGACACGGAGGAAGGTGTCGCCCGCGCGGAGGCCCGCTTGTTCTCCGGCGTCCTGGGTGAGCAGGACGGTCATGAGCGGCGCGATACCGAGCAGGTGCTCGAGGGCGGCGAACGGGGCATCGTCGTCGTCGAGCGGTTCTTCGAGGAGTTCGGGGTGGGCGGTGAGATCGATGTCCACCGTCTCGCCGCCCGGCGCTGTGAAGCCCGCGGTGGCGCGTCCATCCGTGCTCGTCTCGAGCGCGACGCGGAGCGGGTGGGCGATCACGAGCGGCTGGCCGTCGAGCACGGTGATCGGTTCGATCGGGTGGGTGTTGACCGCGGTGAGTGTGGAACCGAGCGGCACACCCGCGAACCCCGTGGCGTCGAGCGCGGTGCGGAGCGCGGCGCGGTCGCGGTCCCGACGTGCATCGGGGAGCCTCACCGAGGCGGCGGGGAAGACACCGATCTGCTGCAGGCCCGAGTCGTTTTTGGTGGGGTCGACGGTGACGAGGCGTGACTCGTCCGAGCCGAACCCGCGGACGCGGAGCTCGAGCTCGCCCGCGGGCGGGCAGAGCGCCGACGCGACGAAGAGTTCTTCGAAGGTGGTGATGGGCGCGCCGTTAATGGCCTCGATGGTGTCACCGGGCATGAGCCCGGCGATCGCTGCGGGCTCACCCGGAAGCACATCGCCGACCACCGCGGGTGACTCGGGCTTGCCCGCGAGGTAGACAGCCATGAACAAGAACGCGCCGAGGATGATGTTCATGATCACGCCGGCGGAGATCACGACCATCCGCTTCCAGACGGGCTTGGCGGTGTAGCTGTCGGGGAGATTGGAGGTGGCGGCCGGGTCGAGGTCTTCCTGGCCGAGCATTTTGACGTAGCCGCCGAGCGGGAACCAGTTGAGGCGGTATTCGGTGGGGGAGATGGTGGACGAGTCGGTCGGGCTGCTTCCGTCGTTCGTGTTCTTGAGCAGCTGCTGATACTCGGCCTCGCTCGACCCCATGCGAAGACCCATGCCCTTGCGGTAGGAGCAGATCGCGCCGAAGAAGCCGATGGCGAAGGCGTGGACCCGGATGCCCGCCCACCGTGCCGCGAGGAAGTGCCCGAGTTCGTGGATGAACACGACAAGCCCGAAACCAGCCATGATCAGCAGCAGGTTCCAGGCTTGGTTGACGAGGTCGATGAGCATGGTGGGGGCCTGTACGAGGTCGTGCGAGCGGACACCGGGCCCGATGGTACGTGCCGAGATGGATTACTTCGCGGGGACAGCGTCGAGATGGGTGGCAACGAATCGCCGGCCCTCGGCGTCGGCAGCGTGCACGTCGTCGAGGTCGCGGATCGCGGAGGCGCCCACAGCATCGATCGATGCGGGGCCGAGCCGCTGGAGTTCCATGAAGCCGATCCGCTTGGCCAGGAAAGCGTCGACGGCGGCCTCGTTGGCGGCGTTGAAGACCGCGCCGGCGGTGCCGCCGCGTCGCATGACGGTATGGGCCGCGGCGAGCGCGGGGTGGCGATCGTGGTCGATCGCGCGGAAGGCGAGGGTGCCGAGTCCGGCGAGGTCGGCGGGCCCGAGGGGGGGGGCGAGGCCGGGGAGCCGGCGCGGGTGGGTGAGTGCGCACTGGATGGGGGTGCGCATGTCGGGTTGACCGAGCTGGGCGATGACCGAGCCGTCGGCGAGTTCGACCAGGGCGTGGATCGTGGAGGTCGGATGGATGACCGCGTCGAGCCGATCGGGCTCGAGCCCGAACAACCAGTGGGCCTCGATGAGTTCGAGTGCTTTGTTGGTGAGGCTCGCGGTGTCGATGGTGACTTTGGCGCCCATGTCCCACGTGGGGTGGTCGAGCGCCTGCTCCGGGGTAACGGTGTCGAGCTGATCGGTCGGCACATCGCGGAGCGGGCCGCCGGAGGCGGTGAGGGTCACGCGTGTGACGCCGCGTGCCGTGTCGAAGGGGGGTTCGGCGTTGGCCGTTGGGATACCGTGGGCGAGCAGGCACTGCCAGACGCCCGAGTGCTCGGAATCGACGGGCCGGAGCGCAGCGCCCGCGCGCTTCGATTCGGCGATAACGAGTTCGCCAGCGGCGACGAGCGTCTCTTTATTCGCGAGCAGCACGTGCCGGCCGTGCCGCACGGCCTCGAGTGTGGCGGTGAGTCCGGCGTAGCCCACGATGCCGGCGACGACCATGTCACACTCGACATCGGTGACGAGCTGGGCAGCAGCGTCGGGGCCGGTGCGCACGCGGTGGTCGTCGATGGCGCTGTCCGGTGGGTGCGCGAGGGCGAGATCGCGCACATCGAACGCACGGGCTTGATCGGCGAGCATCGCGGCGTTGCGGCCCGCACCGAGGCCGACGACCTCGAACGAGCCGGGCTCGATGCGGTTGAGATGCTCGATCACCTCGAGCGTTTGCGTGCCGATCGACCCGGTCGAACCGAGGATGATGATGCGGTTCGGCCTGTTGACGCTCGAGTTCACGAGCGGCGGCCCCGTCCACCACGGCGGCGCCGGCGGCGTCCTGCAGCTTTCCGACGCTCAGCAGCACGAAGGGCTCGTGCCACACCGAAGAGGAGCCGCGCGGGTCGGCGCACGGGCACGCGGCCGCCCACAGTCATGGCATCGTCGCCCGCTCCGCCCCGGGCGATGCCGAGGCGTCGCAGCGGGCTCGCCATGCCGCCGCGGGCTGGACCGCGGCGACGGTCACGCACACCGAGCGATCGGGTGCGCAGGCCGCGAGTGGCGATGGGACGTGGTGCGGCGCTGGCTCGGTCCACACCGGCACCGGCGAGCCGTGCCGGTCGCTTGCGTTTGGGGGTGCTCGATCTGCCGGGCTTGTTGCTCCCGTTGCGGCGAGCGGCGGGTTCTTCGCCGGGCATCGATGGACGCTCGATGTCTTCGGGGTTGGCCGGTTTCACCGCGAGCATGCCGAGTTCGCCGGGCTCGACATCCCACGAGTCGCCACGCCAGAGCGGCGGGCGGTTGACTTGGTCTTTCGGGGGCGCCTCGCCCTCAGTGAGCTCGAAGATGCGGCGCTGGTCGCGGACGAAGAAGTCGTTGCCGCGGCGCGTGTCGGCACCGGGTTCTGCGGCTCCGCTCTCCTCGTCTCCACGGCGGCCGCGGCGGCGCCGGCGGCGACGGCGACCCCCGCCGCCCTCTTCGTCTTTGTCGTCGTCGGTCTCCGGGGCGCGTTTTTCTCTCGTCGCGTCGCCCCCTGCATCGGCGGCGCCGTCGCGATCGGTCTCATCCGTGTCTCGACCGGTGCGCCGGCGACCGCCGCGGCGGCGCCGGCGGCGTTTGCGCGTGGCGGTGTCGTCCAGATCGTCGGACTCGTCGACATCGTCGAGACCGTCGAGGACCGAGTCGTCGGTGTCGTCCTCTGCCTCCCGCACGGGGACGCGGCGCTCGCGGGCGATCTCGGCCTCGAGCTCCTCGCGGAGGTCTTCATCATCGGCGGACTTGGCGGTGGAGACGGGCCACTCGGTGAGCTCGGCGGGTGGCTTGGGCCTGGGCAGGCGTTCGACATCGACGTCGGCGCGGTGGGCGTCGTAGGCGTAGAAGCGGACGGTGTCGGTCTTGATCGACTCGCTGACGCGGACCTCGACGGTCTTGTTGGTGCGGCCCTCGAGACGGGTGAGCGACTGCCGGCGGTGTGAGAGCAGCTCGCCCGCGAGCTTGGGGCTGATGACCATCTCGACGGTGTTGATGCGGTCGACCGCGAGCAATCTGGCGAGCTCGCGGAGCGACTCGCGGGCGATCGAGTCGAGGCGGCGGACCATCGGGCCGCCCTCGGTGAGCCGCTCGAAGTGCTGGCTGCGCATTGAGCCTTTTTGCCGCTGCCGCGTCATCTCGACGATGCCGAACTGGCTGATGGGCAGGACCTTGGTGGCCGAGCGGTCGCTTTTGAGGCAGTCCTGGAAGAGCTTCTCGATGGTCTTGCGGTTGCTGCGCTTCATCATGTCGATGAGATCACAGATGACGAGGCCGCCGACATCGCGGAGCTTGAGCTGACGGCAGATCTCGGGGACTGCCTCGTTGTTGGTCTTGAAGGCGGTGGTCTCGGCGTCGTTGTTGGAGCGCATGCGACCGGAGTTGACGTCGATCGCGATGACGGCCTCGGTCTCATCGATGATGAGCGAGCCGCCCGAGGGCAGCGGGACACGGCGGGAGAGGATCTGCGAGATCTGATCCTCGACGCCGAAGCTCCAGAACATCGGTGCCTGTTCGTTGTAATGGAACAGGTTGGTGCTGGTGCGCGGGCTGACGATCTTCATGAAGCGCGCGGCGCGCTTCACAGCGATCTCGTTGTCGATGATGATCTCGTCGATCTCGCTCGTCCACAGGTCGCGGAGCGTGCGCATGAGCAGGTCGGACTCGGCGTAGAGCAGCCGCGGGCGATCGCCGCCCTTATTGAGACGCCGATCGATGTCCTTGCGGAGCCGCTGCAGGTACGCGAGGTCGCGCTTGAGTTCGGTCTTGGTGCGGTCGAGGCCGGCGGTGCGGAGGATAAAGCCGTAGCCTTCGGGCAGCTCGAGTTGATCGAGGATGTCCTTCATCCGCTTGCGGGTGTCCTCGTCTTCGACTTTTCGGGAGACGCCGACCTTGTCCATATCGGGCAGCATCACGAGGTAGCGGCCGGGGATGGAGAGGTAGCTCGAGAGGGTGGGTCCCTTGGTGTTGATGCCTTCTTTGATGACCTGCACGAGCACCCGCTGCCCCTTCTTGAGGCAGTCTTGGATGGCGGGTCGTTCTCGGCGCGGGGTCTTCTTGCCGATGCGCTCGGTCGTCTCGTCGGTACCGAAGTACTGGGGGTGCAGGTCGGAGATGTGGAGGAAGCCGTTGGTGTGGTGGCCGAAGTCGACAAACGCGGCTTGGATGGCCGACTCGACGTTGGTCACGCGGCCGACGTAGATGTTCTGACCGATCGATTCGGTCGCAGCGAACTCGGTGTGAAGCTCCTCGAGGACACCGTCTTGGACGATCGCGACGCGGCACTCATCGCCGGGCACGTAGTTGACGAGCATCTTTCGCCCTTTGGGCGAGAGGCGTGTGCGGCGGAGCTTGATGCCGCTCGAGGTCTGCTCGGGCTCGGGGGATGTGCCCCCGGCGCGGTCACCGGTGGCGGCATCGCCCGTGGTCGCGTCGTTGCTTTGCTCGGCGGCGGCGTCGCTCTTCTTGGTGGAGCGTTTGCGTCGCGAGCGGGTGCGCTTGGGCTTCGGGTCGGTGGCCGGTGGCGTGGTGGTGTCGCTTGCTTGGGGCGGTGAAGCGGTCGCGTCGGTGGCCGCTGTGCCATCGGCTGCGGGCTCGGCGGCTTGGGTGTCGATCTGTGCGGTGTCGGTCGTCGGATCCATGAGGCTCGCTCCGTGAGATGAGCGAGCGTGGGTGTCAGCCTTGGCCGTGCGCTCCTTCATCTCGGATCGGTGCGGAGCCACGAAGCTCGGCGCGTCGCCGATGACTCGAGCACCTCACGATCCCGATGATGCACCTTCGGCCCATGCCGTCCACGCTCGTGTGGGCGGGGCCGGGCGGTATCGATGCGCGCTCTCGGTGGAGCGGGCTGCCCGGCGTCCGGGGGTGATCGTCACCTCGCCCGGGCCGCCCTGACTTGTCCTGTCCCGAGTGCCGGAGGCGCCGGATCTGCTCACACTGCCGCGTTCACCCCGCGATCATCAGGCGGGTGCGGGTATGGGTCGCGATCCGATCACCCCGACGCGTCGACGGAACGCCCGTCGAACAGCTCGGGGAATCTCTTCCTGGCCTGATCGCGCAGCAATGCGCTCACCTGCCGTTCGGAATCGAGCGAGCCCACCCGTCGGGCCAGCCGCTCGCAGCTCTTCACATCGACGCTTCGGATCACCCGCTTGACAAACGGCAGGCGGCTCGGCGTCGCTGAGAGCGTACGCAGGCCAAGACCGATCAGCAACATGGTGAACACGGGGTCACCGGCGACCTCGCCGCAGCAGCTCACGGGGACGCCGCTGCGGCGCCCGGCCCGAACAACCTCCTTGATCAGGCGGAGGACCGCGGGATCAGCCGCGGAATAGAGGTGGGCGACCCGCTCGTTCGTGCGGTCGACGGCGAGGGTGTACTGGATGAGGTCGTTGGTGCCGATCGAGAAAAAGTCGGCCTCACCGGCGTAAACCGGGGCCATGACCGCGGCGGAGGGCACCTCGACCATCATGCCGAGCGGCACCCTTCGATCGAACGCAAGTCCATCCTCCTCAAGGTCTTCCATTACCTCGTGGACGATGAGCTTGGCCTGGCGGAACTCGCTCAGGCTCGTCACGAGAGGGAACATGATCTTCATCTCACCGAGCGCCGACGCCCGCAGCACGGCTCGGAGGTGCTGCTTGAACATGGTGAGGTTGGTGAGGCAGTAGCGGAGCGAGCGGTTTCCAAGAAATGGATTCCGCTCGGGCATCATGGCACGTCGCTGGGTGTACTTGTCGGCACCGAGGTCGAAGGTGCGGATGGTGACCGGTCGCCCATCGGCGGCCTCGACCGCGGCCCGGAGAGCCTCGAACTGCTCGTCTTCGCTCGGTTCGTGGTCGGAGGTGAGCCAGAGGAACTCGGTGCGGAACAGGCCGACGCCCTCGGCACCGTGCTCGATGACGTGGTGCATCTCACCGGCGAGTTCGATGTTACCGAGCAGCTCGATCCGTTCGCCGTCGGTGGTGATGGCGGGTTCTTCGCGGAGTTCACCCAGACGTGCGCGGAGTTCTGCGGCTCGGGCCGCGATGCCGTGGTACCGCTCGACGATCTCGTCGGTGGGGCGGATGATGACGAGCCCCTCGTCGCCGTCGATGATGATGCGGTCGCCCTCGCGGGCGATATCCATGATGGACTCGGTGCCGACCACCGCGGGCAGGCTCAGCGATCGCGCAAAGATGGCGACGTGGCTGGTCTCACCACCTGCCTCGGTGGCGAAGGCGACGACGCCATCGGTGCCGAACTGCGCGGTCTGGGTGGGCGTGAGCTCGGCCGCGACGACGACGACATCGTGACCCGCCCCAGTGATCTCACGGCGGTGCTCGCCGATGAGGTGGCGGAGCACGCGGTGGTCGAGGTCCCAGACATCGTCGACCTTGGTGCGGAAGGCGGATTCGGGCATCGAGGCGAAGAGTTCGGCGACCTCGCGGAATCGCTCCTGGACCGCGAGTTCGGCGGAGATGCGCTCGGTGGCGATCCGCTCGCGGATGGGCTCGATCAGGGTGCGGTCGCGGAGCATGCCCTGGTGGAAGGCGAAGACATCCGCTGCCTCGGTGCCCATCTTCTGCTCGGCGTGCGCACGGAGTTCATCGAGTTCGGTGAGGGAAGCCGCGATCGCGGCCTCGAACCGTGCCTGCTCGGCCTCGATGGCCTGTGCTGCGATCGTGCGCGAGGCCACCGGACGCCTGACGTCGTCCAGCACATAGACCCGGCCGACCACAACGCCCGGTGAGACCGCGATGCCGCGAAGCTCATGCATGCGAAGCGACGGCCTCGGAGGGGCCGTCCGAAGAAATGCGAGACGACAGATGCTACTGCGAGTCGGCGTGGGTGATTTTGTGGCCTGGCTTGACCGGCGCGCCGATGTATGCTTGACTACTCGCGGCCGGAGACGGGACGCCTGCGTGCAAACAGGCCGCCCCCCGGCGTTCGCCCAAGCGAACGGAGTGGACCTGCTCGATGTCGGCGGTTGTCGTCGTCTCGGCGCACACGGTTATTGACATGACAACGCTCACTGGGATCCTGCATTGGCCCGCACGGGCCGAAGGACGCATCCGCCAGCTGAATGGCGATCAAATCCTCGAGAAGGAGGATGACCCGTTCGTCCCCCTGGCACTCGGGGAGGAGTACCCGCTGCGCAACGGGCAGGAGGTCACCGTCGAGGTGGTCCAGCGCAAGCCCCGCCGTCGCAAGCGGGCGGATGGCACACCGGCGCCGCGTCACCCGCGGCCGGTGGTCGACCGCGTGCTCGCGATCGAAGGGATCGAGCCTGACGATTACGCGAAGCGCACGCTCTTTGAAGACCTGGAGTCGGTCGACCCCCAGCCGCGGCTCCACCTCGAGTACCCGGGGTGCCCGCCGGCGTGCCGGCTGATCGACATGTTCTGCCCGATCGGTCGTGGTCAGCGTGGGCTGATCGTGGCGCCGCCCAAGTCGGGCAAGACGATCCTGCTCAAGCAGATCGCCGAGGCGCTCTCGACGAACCACCCGCACCTCGATCTGTACGCGCTGCTCATCGACGAGCGGCCCGAGGAGGTGACCGACTTCAAGCGGTCGACACCCGCCAAGGTGTTCGCGAGTTCGTCCGATCAAGATGTCGATCGCCACTGCGCGATCGCGCAGATGCTCGTGGAGCGGTGCCGGTTCATGGTCGAGGCCGGGAAGCACGTGGTCGTGCTGATGGACTCGCTCACGAGGCTCGGGCGCGCGTTCAACAACTCGAAGAAGTTCGGGAACTCGGGCAAGACGATGTCGGGCGGCATCGACTCGCGGGCGCTCGAGGTACCCAAGCGCATCTTTGGTTCGGCCCGCAACACCGAGACCGCGGGCTCGCTCACGGTCATCGCCTCGTGCCTGGTCGACACGGGGAGCCAGGGCGATCAGGTGATCTTCGAGGAGTTCAAGGGCACGGGGAACATGGAGCTGGTGCTCGACCGCAAGATCGCCGAGCGCCGCGCGTACCCCGCGATCAATCTCGCCGCTTCGGGCACCCGCAAGGAGCACCTGCTGATGGAGCCCAAGGAGTACGAGACGGTCAACGCGCTCCGCCGGCGGCTGCTCAACATGCCGCCGCACCAGCAGATCGAGCAGTTGCTTGCAGCGCTGAAGAACTACGAGACCAACGCCCAGCTTGTCGGGCTGACGCGCTGAGCGCTGATGGCTGGCGACGAACCCCCGGTGCACACGCTGCGTCCGACGACGCGGTTCGCCGGCCGTGCGGAGGACTATGCGGCGCACCGGCCGTCGTACCCGAGTGAAGCGGTCGATGCGATCGTTGATGGACTAGATCTCCATCTCGCGGTTGATGTGGGCGCCGGGACAGGGATCTTCTCGCGATTGCTCGCGGCGCGGGGGGTGCCGGTGGTCGCGATCGAGCCGAATGCTGACATGAGCGCCGCCGCGGAAGTGGCATCGGGCATCGATTGGCGCGAGGGCACCGCGGAGCGAACCGGCCTCGCTGAGTGCTGCGCCGATCTTGTGAGCTGCGCACAGGCCTTTCACTGGTTCGAACCGACCACGGCGCTGGACGAGTTTCATCGGATCCTCCGTCCGGGAGGTCGGCTGGCCCTGATCTGGAACACCCGGCAGCGCGATGACCCGGTGGGTCAGGCGTACTTCGATGCGATCCTCGCGGTCGGCGGCGACTCGAATGTGGGGAAACGATCGTTCGATGCGGGGTGCATCGAACGTCCCGAGCTCTTCACGCCGTTCCGCCGCACGAGCGTTGCTCACGAGCACCGGCTTGATCGCGATGGATTGCTCGGCCGGGCGCTGAGCATCTCGTATTGCCCGCGGTCGGACGACACAGTGGTCGCCCTCAGAGCGCACATAGACGAAGTGATCGATCGGTTCGGCGACACACACGGGGTGGTCTCGATGCGGTACGAGACGGTCGTCTACCGGTGCGAGCGCCGGGTGTGATCAGCACCCGCCCAAGGCCATATCGTCGAGCATCGTGCTGAGATCGAAGGCATCGGTCGTGGTGTTGGTATCCATGTTGGTCGATGCCTCATCCGACTCGATGCCGTGGATGTAGGTCAGCACTTCGAAGGGGTCGTTGCCGAGGCAGGCGTCGTGGGGTACCGGCCAGAACCACCGGCGCGGCCCCGCGACCACGTTGAAGCCCTCGATGGGGAAGTCGGGGTTGGTGTCGATGATGGAGAGATTGAGGAACGGGGGGAGGTTGGAGGGTGCGGGGCCCTGGACGCGTCCGCTGTCGAAGCCCTGTGGTGTTGGGAGGACAGCGGGACCGAGAGGGAAGGGGGTCTGCGTGAGTTCGGCCACGAAGCGCTGGGTCGCGCCATCCGTTGAGTTCTCACCGGGCCACTGCTGATAGATGCCCGAGCCCGCGACATCGTTGCCGACGGGGAACGGCGCGAGCACGCGGGTGTCGAACCAGGACCAGTCGATGGCAACCGCGGCCCACTCGCGCCGCGATGGCGTGTTCACGGTGGAGATTGCGGGATCGACGGGGAGCGGTGTGAGCAGGAAGCGTCCGTTGAGCGGGAAGAAGCTGACCGGGCCGAGAGGTGTGGGCTGGGTGGTGTAGGCCGCGGCATCGCCAAGGATGTACGGGATGAGTGCGCGCGCGGGCGTGAGCGAGCCGGCGAGCCGCAGTTCGCGGCGCACACACGGGAAGGTGACATCGGTTTGCTCAGCGAGTGTGAGGTCGAAGGAGCGCGGGCTGCCATCGGCGGGCACGACACCGCTATCAAAGGAGACGTGCTCGCCGGCGAAGCGTGTGTCCAGCGCCAAGCGTTCGCCGAGCACGGTGAGGAAATTGACGGCGCTATGCACCTCGTAGACGCCGGTGCCGGTGATGCGATCGCCGGCGAAGTTGGCATCGAGCAAGAGGTTGACCTCGTCGACGCGGAAGCGGGCGAGGAGGCTCGGTGTCTCGACGAGGTCGGCTTCGGTGAGCGGCTCGCGACGGAGCGAGAGGGTGCCGCGGAGGGCTTCGCTGAAGACATCGGGGATGTCGCAGGCGACCGAGGTGCTGCGGTAGCTGGATTCGACATCGAGCCTGTAGATCCGGGGGAGTGTGAAGGGCGCGTCCACCGCGGCACCATCCGCCTGGGCGGTGATGGTGGGCGTGGGAGCCAGCACACAGGTGCCGAGGGTGAGCGGGATCAATCGGCTGGCGATACGGACCAGGCGAGTGCCGCAGCGTGCGATGAACATCTCAGGCTCCTGTCTCTGCGGTCCGGGACCAGTTGGTGACAATACGGGAGCACCGCTATGGCCTGCGGGCGGCCTGATGCTCCGGGCGTGCAACGTGCCAAAGAGACCGATATTGCACACAGATTCACCGTACCTTCGGCCGGGGCATGTGCAAGAACGCGGGGGTGATCTGCTGGATTCGGGCGATGAGGCCTCGCCGGAGCAGGTGGCTTACCCGACGACAGCCGAAGAACACGGTGTCGATTCACTCACTCAAGTAGGTGAAGATCGTCCCGGGCTCGCGGTGCGTGAAAACCCATCGGCTGCCTGTGGGTGAGCATCGGGCGTGTGAGGTGCCCGGTGAGCGCTCCGGCAGTGGCGTGGGCTCATAGCCGATGCGTTCGATGTACGGAGGCTCTCGGCATTGCTTCAGGCCAGTGTGAGGCCCCGTGTTCACCGCCCGATCAAACTCACGCGATCGTGGCCGAGACGGAGCGGCCGTTCGGGGACGGGGCCACTGGTGTCGTGGACAGAGAACACGGTGCTCCGGCGCTCGCGGAACTGGTCGGACGCCACGCCTTCGAGACGGCGCGACAGCCACAGCGCGGCTTCGAGTCCCATCTGCGTCGCATCCTGCCACACGGCGGTGTACTGCGGGAAGGTGTGGAAGCGTGTGTCGCGATCGTCGAAGCCGACCACGCTGAAGTCGCGAGGCACGACAAGGCCGAGTTCGAGGCAGCGTTGGAGAAGACCCACCGTCGGGATGGGGTTTGTGACGTAGACAGCGGTTGGGGGGTCGTCGAGCGAGAGCATCTTGTCGAGCGCGCGAGCACCGGTCTGCACCGCGCTCGATGAGGCCTGGATGACGACTCGCTCGTCGTACTCGAGACCGTTGCGCTCGAGACCCTGGCGATAGCCCGCGAGGCGGTCGGCGTGGTCGTGGTCCATCACATCGTGGATGATCAAGCCGATGCGCCGATGGCCGAGGTGGTGCAGGTGGTTGATCGCGCGGGCGCTATCCGCTCTGGAGTCGTTGTAGATGAAGTTCAGACGCGGGTCATCGCTGCGGTCGGCAAGGAGCACCGCCTCGATCGGCGACTCGGCGAGTTCTTCGAGCAGCGACGCGTCGGCCCCGAACGTGCGCACGAGGACGCCAGAGAGGCCTTTGCGTTGCAAAAACTCGGTGAGCGACTCGTCCGGGAATCGATCGTTCTCGGCGTCGACGATGGTGAGGGAGTATCGCTGCTCGCGCAGGCCGCTCACGATGCCCGTGATCATCGCCGACTCGAAGTTGCCGAACTGCACATGGGCCGGGACGGAGGGGTACAGGACACCAACGGCTTTGGTGACCGAGCGTCGGGTGGATCGCTTGCGGTAGTTTGCCTCGGCGGCGTAGGCCAGCACGCGTTCGCGGGTTTCTGGCGAGACCTCGGGGTGGTTATTGAGCGCTCGAGAGACTGTTGCGACGGACACATCGAGGTCTTCGGCCAGCTGACGGATGCTTGGGCTCTTGGCCCGGATGGTGCGCAGCACGCTGTTGGTTGCGTTGTGTTTGGACTCGGCTGCGCGTTTCATCGTGGCGTTTGAAGACTCCGGTCGCTCATCTTCCGAACGAGCAATCGTAGCATCGACGTGATGAAACGGAAAAAAATGATGGGAAGTGAAAGTGTTTCATAGCGCATCACAGCACCAGAATCGGCGGTGTCGTCCGAAAAATGCCCCATCGAGGCCGAGTTGTGCGTCTCGGTCTGGTGCGCGGCGCGTGTCGGTGTCCATCTCGGGCCGTGCATGTGGTGTTGATGCTGCGGTCAGCTGACCGCGCCGGTCAGGGTGTCTGCGGTGTTTGGGTGGCGATCGTGAACTCGAGGCGGTCGAGGTTGAAGCCGGTGTCCTCTGCACCAACGTTCTTCAGGCGGAGGGTGTGCTGACCAGGGCGCAACGAGACAGGGAAACGCACCTCGTGCCAGTGCTGCCAGTCGCCGGTGTGGGGTACAGCGATGTCACCGGACACGTCAACGCCGTCGATCTCAAGCACGAACGCGCCGCCCTTCGCTCGGGCGGATGAGGCGCGGGCGACAACATCAAATCGTGCAGCATCGTTGTTCGGGGTCACAATGTTGGTGGTGTAGGTGAGCCACTCGCCTGGCTGGATCCACCCGACGTTGAAGCCGCCTTGATCGTTGGCCTCGATGTCAACAGCCTCGTGCGGGCGGAGCTGACCACCGAGATTGTCTTGGGTGTTGTCGTGGTACGCGACTCCTTCGCCTCCGTAGTCGAACCGTTCGGCCTCGATCGTGCCTGGGATGGAGGCGGGGGCGCCATCGAATGCCTGTCGCTGCTCGGCCATGGCGTAGATGCGTACGTAATCAACACGCATCTCCTGCGGGAACACCGATGTCTCATCGGGTGGCCCTGGCCAGCCGCCAACGGCGACATTGAGCAAGAGGTGGAACGGCTGATCGAATGGAGCGGTCAGTGAGTCCGGCGCAGTCGCGGTGTGCCACTGGGCTGCAAAGACGCGGTGGTAGAGCGTGTTGTTCAGCCGCCACTCGATTCGGTCGGGGAACCAGTCGATGCTGTAGATGAAGTAGTTATCCGCGAGCGTGCCATCGTGATAATGCCAGCCCGGGGCGTAGGTGTTGTTGGGCCAGGGATCGCCGAAGTGGATGGCGCCGAGGAGGGCGGTCGCATCGTTCTTGGTCTCAAGGATGTCGATCTCGCCGCCGAGCGGCCAGTTGCCGTAGGTGTCCTCGGACGGGAGCATCCAGAACGCGGGCCAGATCCCCGTGGTGGCGGGTACTTTCACGCGGGCCTCGATCCGTCCGTACTGCACATCGACCGCGCCCAGGGTGCGGAGTCTCGCCGAGGTGAACTCTTTGCCACCTTGTGATTCCCGGTGCGCAACGATCACAAGCTCGCCGTTTCGCACATACGCGTTGCGTTCGTTGTCGGTGTAGTACTGGAGTTCGTTGTTGCCCCATCCTGGGATGCCGTACTCCGTGCCGTCTCCGATCATCGGCTGCCAGACGGAGGTGTCGAGTGTCTCGAAGTCATCCGCCCACACGAGTTCGGGCTCGTGTGCCTGGGCCAACGCGGACGATGTGGTGATGGCCACGCAAAGCAGGGTCGAGGGGGTCACAGTCGGTGCTCCGTGGTGTGCGGTGTGATGATGGGAGGTGGGCGAAGTCAAACGGTGTCGCGGAGTGCTGATGTGTGTTGATCGGTGGGGCAACGCACGTGGTCGAGAGTGCTGTTCCGTTTGTTTCCGATTCTTTACGAGTTCTGTGCGGGGTGTCAGGCAAGAAGACGATCGAGGCGCGTCCTGGTGCAATAGATCGTTGGTGCGGGCGTCGAAGGGGGTGTCCTCAAGACGTTTTTTAGACGGACAGAGAGCTTTCACAGCGTTCGTGAATGACCGGAACATTTTGGAACAAAAAGACATATATGTCAAAAAATGTTCAAACAATACGGCCACGGTTCAAATCAGGAGTAGACTTGAGCGTGAACGATGTGACATCCCAGGATGTGCCATGACAAATAAAACGTTTTATCCAGCATCTGTCCGACGTGGCTTCACGTTGATTGAGTTGCTGGTCGTCGTCGCGGTGATCGCGTTATTGATCGGTCTTCTGCTCCCGGCCCTTGGGCGAGCGCGTTCGACGGCTCAGCAGATCGGCTGCCTCGCGAACTCGCGGCAGATCGGTGTGGGTGTGCTCGCGTACTCGGTCGACTCCAACGACCAGACGATGCCGGTGAACTACGTTCCCAAGAACGAGGCGAACCCGGTGCCCATCGCGACGGTGAGTGAGGCGGACTTTCGGGTCTGGGACTGGGCGTACACGTACGACGCGAACGGTAACCGTGTGGGGACGGGCATCCTGGTCGAGTACCTGGGCGATGTGCGGGCGATCGTGGAGTGTCCGACGAACCGGCGTCGTGATCCCGGCGGTGTGCGCGAACCGCTCGACCGTCAGGGCAACAACGACCTCGAGGACATCTATGGCTCGAGCGACCTGAACTTCGACTACACGTTCCCGGATGCGACACAGGGCGCGCGCACAACCAATGCCTTCGATGTGTGGCAGCGGGCACACCCGGACGCGTTGACGTCCAGCGGAGGCGGCGAGGTGCTGAGTCGTGCCGAAGGGCGCGATGCCCGCGAGGCGGGCGAGTTGGTGGCATTCCCCGGACTGCCGATCATGGTTGAGGAGAGCACGCGGTTCAACAACCGCAACGCCGCGGGCGGTGTGACCGACGGTCGGTGGGGAACGGACGATGAGATCACCGATCGCCACTTCGGCGGCGGGCACGTGCTGCTGCTGGATGGGTCTGTCGTCTTGTACAAGGTGCCGGATCGGATGAGCCCGTCGCTAGATGATGGACGCGCGGTGCCGGCCGTGCGTGATGGGATCAGTGCTCGCGACCTGTACGTGCGGGCGGGGCGCCGCGGGGCGTACCACCAGATGTTCGAGCTCAACCACCGTGTCGGCGGAACCTCGATCGACAATGAGGGTGTGTTGGTCTCCGGCAGCGAGCTGATCTTCAACTCGGGCTACGGCGCGATCAATACGCCCGAGGAACGTCGCGCCGAATAACTCGTACTCCTTGTGGCGTGATCGTCGTACTGCGCCGCCCTCTGCCAACTCCTCCGATCTCGAAGGATTGTCGGCCGGTCCTGAACCTCTTCTGGCGAGGTCGGCGGCTCCTGCATCGACCGTGTGTCCCATACCGCTTTACCCATGTGCGTGCGTGGCCCCGAGGTCATGCACCGATCTCCCGATGAAGGAAGGCGAATCGCCATGTCTCCCGCTGTTCGATGGTGCGTGCTCTGTGTTTCGCTCGGCGTTCTGTTGGTCTCGAGTGTGATGGCTTCGGATGGCGAGCATCCCGCGCAGGCGCGGACGCGCCAGGATCATCCCCCGGCTCGAGACGTGACGGATGCGTCGAACGCGGCTCTCTACGCGGTGGGGTACTCGCATCTGGATACGCAGTGGCGGTGGGACTTCGTGCAGAGCATCGATGCGTACCTCCTGGATACGCTCGATCACAACTTCGACTTGTTCGAGCGCTATCCCGAGTACACGTTCAGCTTCACGGGGTCGGTGCGGTACGAGATGATGAAGGAGTACTACCCGGCGCGGTACGAGCGGCTGAAGTCGTACATCGACGCGGGTCGATGGTTCGTGAGCGGATCATCGGTGGAAGAGGGGGATGTTCTGGTACCCTCGCCGGAGTCGATCATCCGCCAGGTGCTGTACGGGAACTTGTTCTTTGAGCGTGAGTTCGGGAAGACGAGCACAGATTTCATGCTGCCGGACTGCTTCGGGTTCCCGTGGTCACTGCCGTCGGCGTGGGCGCACTGCGGTCTGCTCGGGTTTTCGACGCAGAAGCTCACGTGGGGCTCGGCGATCGGGATTCCCTTTGGGATCGGGGTGTGGGAAGGGCCGGATGGTCACGGTGTGATCGCGGCGCTCAACCCGGGCAGCTACAACGACTCGATCACGGATTACCCGGCGGACCAGGACCCCTCGTGGGCCGAACGGATCTCGGTGAACGGCGAGCGTTTCGATCTGCACGCTGATTTTCATTATTACGGTGTGGGGGACATGGGCGGTGCACCGCCGGAGGCCGCGGTCGTGAACTACACAGAGAGCGGCGGTCGGTCGTCGTCGCTGTACGACGTGATCCTCCCAAGCTCGGACGACCTCTTTGAGGACATTACGCCGGCGATCCGCGCTCGTCTGCCGCGGCACTCCGGGGACATGCTGCTGACGGAGCACTCGTCAGGCACCCTGACCTCGCAGAGCTACGTGAAGCGCTGGAACCGTCATGCCGAGTTGCTGCTCGATGCGGCGGAGCGAGCGAGTGTGGCGGCGTGGTGGTTGGGTTTCGAGGACTCGTCTCGGGAGAAGCTGGAGCGGTCATGGGTGCGTACGCTCGCGACACAGATGCACGACATCGTGCCTGGAACGAGTGTGCCGGTGGCCTACACGTACTCGTGGAACGATCAGATCCTGTCGCTGAATCTGGCGGCGTCGACGCTCACCTCGTCGGTCGGTGCTGTGGCGTCTCGGCTTGACACGCGCGCGGTGGGCACGCCGGTGGTTGTATTCAATCCGAGTTCGTTTGCACGACGGGATATCGCACAGGCGCGTGTGGATCTGGGCGGGGCGAGCTATGCGCGCGTGTTCGATCCGGACGGTGTCGAGGTACCGAGTCAGGTGGTGGAACGAGCTGGATCGATGGCAACGGTGCTCTTCGTCACGGATGCCGAACCGGTGAGCTTCGGTGTGTACGACGTCCGTGGGTCCGACACCGCATTCGACGACAACGGTGGGCCGTCGGTCACGCCGGACACGCTCGAGAACGCTCGGTACCGCGTCCGGATCAACGAGGCGGGTGACATCGCGAGTGTGTACGACAAGTTGAATGGTCGCGAGTTGCTTTCGGCGCCAGCGGGCCTTGTATTCACGTTCGAGCGCCCGCGGGAGTGGCCGGCGTGGAACATGGACTGGAAAGACCGGCGTCAGCCCCCGTTCGCGCGGGTGGAGGGGCCGGCGACGGTTCGGATTGTGGAGGATGGCCCGGTGCGGGTGGCGCTGGCGATCACGCGTCATGCCCAGAACTCCGAGTTCACGCAGACTATCCGGCTGGCCCGTGCCGATGCGGGAGATGTGGTGGAGGTGAAAGCCGATGTCGACTGGCAGTCGACGGAGACGGCGCTCAAGGCGTCGTTCCCACTGTCGGTGTCGAACCCCGAGGCCACTTACAACCTTGGCCTCGGCACGATCCGGCGTGGCAACAACGACCCCGCGAAGTACGAGGTGCCATCGCACGAGTGGTTCAATCTGACCGATCGCACCGGTGACTACGGTGTCACGGTGGTGGAGGACAGCAAGTTTGGCTCGGACAAGCCGGCCGATAACGAGGTGCGTCTGACACTCCTCTACACCCCTGGCGTGCGGAACGCATACCTCGACCAGCACAGTCAGGATTGGGGATTGCACGAAATCCGGTACGGCGTGTTCGGCCACACGGGCGACTGGCGTGATGCGGACAGCTACGTGCATGCACGTCATTTCAACCAGCCGGTGCGCACGTTCGTGGTTCCGAAGTCGGACGGACCGCTCGGGCGGTCGTTCGGCTTCGTGACACCGAGTGAGCCTCGGGTGGCGGTGCGTGCGCTGAAGCTGGGCGAGCGGCGGGACGTGCTGGTGGTACGGGTGCGCGAGATGGAGGGGCGTGACGCCGATGGTGTGCGGCTCACGTTTCCATCGCGGGTAGTGTCAGTGCGTGAGGTCGATGGCCAGGAGCGCGCGATCGATGGATCGGGCGTGTCGGCGGATGGGCAATCAATCACGTTTTCGCTCTCGCCGTACTTCACCCGAGCGTTCGAGGTCGAACTGGCGCCGCCGAGCGAGTCGATGGCCGGCGTGGTGTCAAGACCAGTTTCCCTGCCGCGAGACACGGAGGTCGCGAGTTCGGATGGTGTGTGGTCGGTGCCGCGTGGCATGGATCATGAGGGCCGGAACTACCCCGTAGAGATGCTTCCTCGGGAGTTGGTCGACGACGGTGTGCGGTTCGAACTCGCGAGTGCCGACGAGGCGCCCGGGCGGGCGGTGGCGTGCCGTGGCCAGACGATCGAGCTTCCGGATGGAGGAGACCGCGTTCATCTGCTCGCTGCGGCGACCGCGGATGCGGAGGCGACGTTTGCTGTCGGCGGGCTCGAGCAGCGGCTCGGTGTTCAACAGTGGACCGGCTTCATCGGGCAATGGGACGACCGTGTGTTCGACACTGTGTTTCCGGTGGTGGACTACATCAACGAGGGGCGTGTCAAGGCGATCGTGCCGGGGTACATCAAGCGTGACCCGGTGGCGTGGTTCGCGACGCACCGGCACCATCCGGACAATGAGAACGAGGCCTACCGGTTCTCGTATCTGTTCCACTACGCACTCGAGCGGCCCGATGGAGCCACGACCCTGACGCTGCCGCACGACGAGCGGATCCGAGTGTTCGCGGTGTCTGTCGCGGACACATCGGCGGTGACCGCGGACCCAGCGGCGCCGCTGTACGACTCATTTGACGATCGGCCTCGGATCGAGATGCGGCACGACTACGACACCTTTGGGTACTCGTCGGGCGTGTCGCCGCTGCCGCGCACGCCGTCGCATGATCGTCTGGGTGCGCCGAACGAGGTGACGATCGATCGGGCGGAGCGGTTCGCTGATCTGTCGATGGGGCCGCCGTCGAGCGATGATCTGGGTGACCGGTCCGTGAGCGGTGCGGTGTACCGGTACTTCGACGTCAAGGGTGAGCTGATGCCGCACCCGCTCGCCGGCGCGGAGGGCGATACGCTGCCGCGGCTGAACGACGGGGATGTGGCCCGGCACGACGACGACGTCGAGCGCTCCGTATGGTTCGATTACCACGGACGCTTCGGCGTGGATCTGGGGCGGGCGGTCTCGATCGACGCCATCAGGGTGTACTCCTGGCATCGCGGTGATCGGGCGCCGCAGGACTTTACGGTGTGGGGCTCGAATGCAGAGGAGATGCCAGACCCACTCTTTAGTGTTGCCGAGGGTTCCGGGTGGGAGTTTGTTGCAGCGGTGAACACGCTCGACCTCGGTCACGGAGGTACGCACGGCAGCGCGATTCGTGGTCGTGATCGGCCGATGGGCCCATACCGTTGGTTGCTGTGGGTCGCGCCCGCGAAGCAATCGGGCACATTCTTCTCGGAGATCGACATCGAATCATCGTCCGACGGAGAACGCTGATCGCGCCGTGCGAGGTCTTCGAGCGTTCCTACTCAACTCGTTGTGCGCAGCCACGGTGTCAGAAGCAGTTGGTGGCATCGCTCGGTGTGGATCGGTGCGCTACCGACTATATCGCTCGCTATGGCGACGATCGCATCCGGCACACCAGGCACCGTCGGCACTGCATAACCTGGATGAACACCAATTCGATCGGGCTCGGATCTGACGAGCCCAATATTGAGCGTGCCTTGGTCATCGTCCCAGTGGGTGTGTCGCTCTGCGAAGAGTTACGCGAGTAGCGCTCGGTCGGCGTTGTAGATGCCAGTGCTGATCTGGTTACGCAGCACGGTCTCGCCGGGCTCGCCGCACTGTTGCTTGCTCCACCCATGAACAGAAATGGAGCGACGTGACCATATGCAGCAGCATGCAACGATACATCGCCGAGCCGAGCGACGAGATCAATGGGGATGCCCTAGCGTGATCACACCGACGGTGTATGGGTTACGGGCGTGTGACCCCGAGACGTTCGTGGATACGCTCGAGTGGCACGCCCTTCGTCTCCGGCATCACGAGAACGACCCAGACAAGCTGAGCGATCATGCAGACGGTGTAGAACGCGAACACGTAGCCGCCCGAAAACTCGGCGATCATCGGGAACGTCTGTGAAATGATCGCGGCGAATATCCAGTGCGTGAAGCTGCCGAGGGCTTGTCCGCGTGCACGGACTTTGTTGGGAAAAATCTCGCCGAGGAAGACCCAGATGACGGCGCCTTGGCCGACAGCGTGCGATGCAATGAAGACCATCAAGCTCGCGAATACCACGTATCCGGCGGAGGTATTGGTGAACGTGCGCATGCTCTCGCCAGCATCACTGGTCACGAGCTCGCTGAAGGCGAGAAAAGCCGCGGTCGCAGTGCCAAGGCTGAGGATGTACCCGACGGAACCGATGAGCATGAGTTTTTTTCGACCGAAGCTGTCGATCAGTGCCATGCCGATCATCGTGAACACGAGGTTCATCAGGCCGAGCCCGACAGAGTTGAGTAGTCCGGCGCTTTCTTGGAAACCAGCACTTCGGAAGATCGTCGGTGCGTAGTAGAGGATCGCGTTGATGCCGCTTAGCTGGTTGAACGCGGCGATTGCCACAGCGAGCAGGATGGGTGTGCTGTATTTTCTCTGGAAGAGTTTTTCGTGCAGCGCATCTCGATCGAAGTCGATGGATGCCTGGATCTCGCCGATCTCATCCTCGGCCGAGCGGTTCTCGTCGGTCCCGACCTGCTTCAGCACTCGGGTGGCCTCGTCGCGTCGGCCGCGTGCTACGAGCCAACGTGGACTCTCGGGGACGGAGAACAGTAAAGCGAAGTAAGCGGCTGCCGGCACGGCCTCGACGCCGAGCATCCACCGCCAGCCGTAGTCGAGGAACCACGCGCGATACTCGTCGGTGCCGACGGGATGGCCGGTGAGACGTTCGCCGACCGTGGCGATGACGAAGTTCGATGCGAATGCGAGCAGGATCCCCAAGACGATGTTGAACTGCGCGAGCGCCACCAGGCGCCCGCGCCGGCGTGCAGGCGCGATTTCGGCGATGTACATCGGGGCGACGACAGACGCGCCGCCGACCCCGAGGCCGCCGATGAACCGGAAGAGGATGAACGACAGGTCGTTCCAGGCCAGCGCGCTGCCGAGCGCGGAGACGAAGTAGAGGATGGCCAGCAGGAACATCACCGATCGGCGGCCGACGAGGTCGGCGGGTTTGCCCACCGCGATGGCACCGATCACCGTGCCGATCAATGCGCTCGCGACGGCGAAGCCCAATCCGGCGGCATCGAGTTCAAAGACGTCGGCAAGCGCATCGGTCGTGCCCGAGATGACAGCGGTGTCGAATCCGAACAACAACCCACCGAGCGCCGCGATCACAGCGCAACGCGTTGATGCCAGAGTCGTTGAATTCATATTCAGTCTTTCTTTGATTCATGACCAGTGTGTGTGGCCCTGAGGCGAGCAGGGATGTCGCTCACCGATGCACGGTGATGTGGCGGGGCACGAAGAGGAGTAGGCCACTGAGCCCAGGAATCGTCAATGTGTCCCGTAACAAAATGACGCAAAATGAAGTATAATTCAGAATATGATGTGTATTGCGCATTCAGGCCACATTATCTGGATCAAGAAAAGCGTTTCACTCTTTGATACGTTCTCAGTTATCGGGGGTGCAGGCATCAATATGGTGCATCCATCAGGCTTAATATCGGTTTTTGAATCATTTGAGTCGTGATGTATCGTTGTCGTCTTGCATTCCGGTGATTTTACGACATGATACGGTAAAACGTATCTTTTGCAGGGCAACACCGGCAATTCGGTGGAGAGCTGCCGGGTTCTGCCAGAGATGGGAAACACACCGCGTCAACCCGGAGCCTTGGGGGTTTTTGATATGAAATCTGTGTTCAGTTCCTGCCTTGCGCTTGGCATTGCCGCGACCGCGGCTGCGCAGCCGAACCTCTTGAACAACGCCAGCTTCGAGGACGACCTGTTCTTCGACTTCTCCGATTTGTCGAACTGGAATGTCTTTGCTGACAGTTTCCTTGGCGCATTCCCGATCGACATCAGCAACGGCACCGGTACCACAGCGAACACCGGCGACAGAGCCCTCGACGTGGTCGTCGATGGCAGCGGTGGGGCCGGCGGCATCGTTGGTGCTATCCAGGAGGTCTTCGGGGTTGTCGCCGGTACCGAGTACGAGCTCAGTGCGTTCGTGCGGAGCGATGGTCCGTTCACCGGCGGCCAAGGCGAGATCAACATGGAGTGGTTCAATGCCGCCGGCGACAGTCTCGGCACCGACCAACTGGTGATCACCGGTAATGATCTCACCGATACGTACGAGCGATTCGCGGTCCGAGGTTTCGCGCCGACCGATGCTGTCCGTGTGAACGCGTTCTTGGTTGGGATCGTGATCGATGGCGTTGTGAACTACGCGCTCGACGACGCTGCGTTGGTCGTGATCCCGGCCCCTGCCACCGGGCTCGCCATGCTCGGCATGGGCGGTGTGGTGATCGTTCGCCGCCGCCGCTAGTCACTCGGCCGACCACCTCCCACTCGGTGCGGGCGCGTGATGCGTGTCCGCATCGCTTCTCGTGTCACCTCGTTGGCCAGCGGGTGTGACTCGCGTCTTGATGTCATCGCTCAAGTCCGCTCGTCGTTGATTCGAAGCCAGTTCGATCCCCTGAGATCTCTCGGAGCCTGCCCTGATGTCACATCCCAGAACTCTCGTCGCGTGTGTGCTCGCTGCTGGTGTGTTCGGACTGCCCGCGCAGTCCCAGAATCTGCTCTCAAACCCGAGCTTCGAGACCGTTCTGCCGCCACTCGCGGGCGGTGGGCCGGCGAACTGGTTCCGATTCAACGGCATGCAGCCGAGCACCGACGAGTTCTTCGGCCCGGCGTTCGACGGCATGGCCACGATCGTGTCCGAGGGCGAGTTCCTGGGTGATGAGAGCCAGAGTGACAACGGACTCATTCAGAACACGAGCGTGTCCGGTGCTTCGGGTCGGTGCTTCCGATGCTCGGTGTATGCGCGTTCAACCTCGCTCAATCCGATTCAACCGAGCAATCTTGACGTGCCGGGATCGCGGGGTCACTTCCCGCTGGTCATCATGGATTTCACGAATTCGAGCGGTAACGTGATCGATGGTTTCTCGGTTGGTACGCAGGTCTTCGAGGCTGCGGACGACCCCGTGGATCAGTGGCTGCGCACATCGGTTCAGGCTGTGGCGCCCGAGGGCACGGAGGGCATCACCGCGTTCCTGCTATTCATCCAGTTCGACAACTCTGTCGGACAGATGCTGTGGGATCTCGTTGAACTCGTTGAGGTCGACACGCTCCTGTGCCCTCCGGATTGGGATGACGACGGCGATTTGGATGGTGACGACGTCAGCGGCTTCCTGGTTGACACCGACTTCGATGGAGATGCCCCGGCGGTCGATTACAACTGCGATACGTTGTTCGATGCGTTTGACGTGGCGGTCTTCCTCGACGACGTGTTTGTTGGCTGCCCGCTGTGATATGCCGCTGAGGCGGGAGGCCCTCGAACGCACGCGTACGACCGGCTGTTGATGACTTCTTCCGCCTCAGAAGTGAGGCGTCTGGAGTTCGGTGTGTCTCCGAACCGTTGCTGGTATCGCATGTGCTCACAGCGATTCGAAGAGCACTCATTGAGCGTGGGCTCATCAAGGCCACAATTCGCTCTGATGCTGTCACCGCGGCTATCAGGGTGTTTTCGGAGGAACTGACCGATCGCGCTCGACGGCTCGACGTTGAGTGAGGTGGATTCCTTTTTTCAATGGTGACGACTTTGTAGAGATCTGCTTGCACTGCGGGCGACTTCTGCGAGCCGGCTCACACTGGCGGGCGTGACGCTGCGGGCTGACCAATGGTTCATGCGGCACACCGACTCTCGGACGACGCTGAAGCACGACATGGTGCTCGGGGTGGCCGATACGGCGACAGCTGTCGGGATCGATTGTTGGCCTTGGGTGCCTGCAACGCGTTGCCACCGGGACGCACAGATGCTCGGATCGCACGCGGGGTCTGTTATCGATGATCGCAGCGAGCCTGCGAGATGACACGAATCATCGCGGATCGGCATCGACGGCGTCGGATCGAGCAGTGGCACGTAGATCTCAGTGCACGCGAGTGATGGCGACTCGGTGCGTGCTGATGCGCCAGTGGAGCGGAGGGGGCTCGAACCCCTAACCCCTGGCTTGCAAAGCCAGTGCTCTCCCAATTGAGCTACCGCCCCGGGTGCGGACAGGCTAGCTCGGCTCGAGCGGCTGGGCGAGCGCGGGGAGTGATTCTGGCGGCGATCAGGCGGCTTCGCGTTCGGCGCTGTCGTCCTCGGGGAGCTCGGCCACGGCATCGGTTTCGGCATCGGTGGGATCGCCCGGTGTGCCCGGTCCTGGTGGGTCATCCGGCGCCTCGCGCCGGGCGATGGCAGCGAGGCGGGCTCGGTCGAGCAGCGCGGTGGGATCAAGCACGAGCCAGACCTGGCCGTTGTCGCCGAGGCAGGCACTGGCGACGAGGTCGCAGTGAGCGAGCCCGTCCTCGATGTGCTCGAGCACGAGCTCTTGCTGACCGAGCACGGTGGTCACGAGCGCCGCAGCGAGCGCATCGTTCTCGCCCATGAGCAGCGCGACCGCTGGCGAGGAGTCGGGCTCGCCGGCGAGAATCGCGGGGAGGTCGATCACGGAGAAGATTTCTTCGCGGACGCGGAGTGCCGGTTCGCCGCCGCAGGTATGGAGGCCGTGGTCGTCGACGCGGACGATCTCGCGGATCGCCGAGAGCGGCACAGCGTATCGCGCGCCGCCGATATCGATGACCATGGCGTCAACCACCGCCCCGCGGACGGGGACCGCGAACGAGACGCACAGCCCACCATCGTCGGCCGCGCCGCATGAGATGCTCACGCCCATCGCTTCGAGCGAGTCGGCGGCGAGCTTGAGCGGGTGATCCTCGTTTCGCGGGTCGAGTTCGAGGATGGCCTCGGGGAGACCTTTGCCATCATCGGTGATTGTGAAGCGGATCCGGCTTCCTTCGCTGTGGACCGCGACCTGGATGGTGCCCTGCTCGGGTTTGTCCGCGGTGGCCCGCTCGTCGGTGGTTTCGATGGACGTGGTCGCGCTGTAGCGGAGAATCTGCAGCAATGCCTCGGCGAATAGCTGGGTGTCGAAGCGATCGATCGGGATCGAACCGCCGATGGTGTTCACGACCACCTCGCGGTCGTTGATGCGTGACAGGTCGGTGACCAGCGTGCCGAAGCCCTCGATCGTGTTCCCGATCGGCGCGGTCCTCATAATCTGGACTGCTTGCTGAAGCGTTCGCGTGAGGCGGTCGACCTCGGCGGTACACCGGTTGAGTTTCTGGCGTGTCTCCTCTGGGGCGCTTTGACTCATCTCGAGCATGGTCTGCGTCGCGAGTCGGAGCATGTTCTTGGCAACGACGAGCTGGCGTGTCGCATCGATCACGCCGCTCAGTTCAGGATGTGTGATATCGATCGTGGCGTCATGAGACTCGTGGGTGGCGGCGCTGCCGTGGGGCCCATCATCCGTGGATCCCGATGCGGCGGCCTCGGCCGCGATTTCGTCGAGTCGATCGAGATCGGGCAGCTCTTCAAAGGTTTCGACGACACCGTCCAGTTCGAGGACGCGGTCGGGATCGTTGCGATGCCACGCGGTGAGCACGGGGTGCATCGTCTCGCCATTCAGCAGGGTCTCGATCCGCTCGGCGAATCGGTTGAGTGGCCATCGGGTTTCCATGCCCACGCGCAAGCCGCTCGCGAGCTGCTCGATGAGTGCTTCGGCGGCGCGGACCCGGACGGTCAGATCGGGTATCGCTCCGTCTTGCACCGCAAGGGCCCGAACGGCGACCGATGCCAGGGTCTCGAGCAACTGCTTCAGGCTCGGGAACCCGAAGTGATCGGCGGTACGCATGAGCCCGTCGGTCATCTCTCGGAGCGACTCGCACGCGTCCTTGCGCGATGAGAGCGCCGCCATGCGCTCCGCGAGTTCGTCGAGCTTCGTCGCGCTCTCCGAGAGCTCGATCGCGAGGAACTGCACCAGCTCCATCTGTGCGGTGTCGAGTGTGAGGGGGACAGTCCCCCAGTCTTCGGCGTCGTTCGAGCCATCGTCGTCCCCGGCGTCGTCCGCCATCATGGCAGCGACTTGCTCGGGTGTGAGCATCATCGGCCCACCGCTGGAGAGCGTTGCAGCGGGGTCGGCGTCGACCGGCGCTGGTGCGGGCTCGGCATCCGCCGGTGGGTCGACCGTGGGAGGATCAACCGCGGATTCCTCAAGATCGGTGTCGGCCGGTGTGCCGTCCGGTTCCTCGGATATGAGGTCGGACGCCGACTCGGTAACGGGGGCCTCCTCGGCGACCGACTCGGGTGTCGTATCGATTGTCTCCGGCGCCTCAGCGATCTCTGGCGCCTCGGTTGTCTCATCGGATGCGGGGAACTCGGATGCGCCAGCGTCCGGTTCGCGCTTGTCGGCGCTGACCTCGTCCGGTTCGTGAGGGTCCTCTGCCGGGGTTGCCGGATCTGGCGTGGACTCGTCGGTCGGCGCTTCTGGTGGTGTCAGATCGATGGGGTCAACGACCGATTCATCTGTCGCGGGTGCATCCGATGAATCGCTTGCATCGGGCGGTGCGCCGTCTGCCTGAGGGTCGACTGGCGTCATCTCGGCCGGCGCATCGATCGCCTTGTTGGGCGCGGGCACGTCGGGTGCGGCACCGTCGGGTGTCGGCGTTTCGCTCATGTGCGTGTTCCAGTGGACGCGTCGATCAACAGTTCGGACAGAGAGCAGCATCGGTCGGCGCCGGATCAACGAACCAGTGCGAATCCCATCGCGGCGCGCCTCAAGATTGATTGTGATGATCGCACACCGTTTCGAGTGCGCCCGTCCCTGCAACCGGTGGGCCGCGGGTTGGGTCGTAGCGAAATCTCGGTGCGGCCCTGGATCAAATCGAAATCAAGCGCGGGAAGTCAGTGAGAGAGGCGGTCGATATCGCTCGCGGCGTTGCCGGCGTGTTGCCGCGCGGCGCACTCCGCCGGCTCGCGTGAGTTGGGGAGCACAGCACTGGCAGCACTGCAAGGAGCCAGAACCATGGCCAAGGTTCAGAAGACGACGGACTCCTCGTCGCTGGCGGAAGTCGTGGATCGCATCCTCGACAAAGGCATCGTGATCGATGCCTTCGCCAAGGTTTCGCTGGTCGGCATCGAGCTCGTCTCGGTCGAGGCCCGCGTGGTGATCGCATCCGTCGAGACGTACCTCAAGTACGCCGAGGCGATCGGTCTGACCACATCGGCGACCGCTGTCTGAGGACGGCGACGATCGCGCGCGGTTGTTCGGTTCTCCCCGCCGTGCCGCCGCGCTCCCCGACGGAGCCTGCGCTCCGCACACTCCGTCGGCGTTCGTCCCCGCACCCATCGGCGAGCCTCGCATGAGCGAGTCATCACACCACACCGACTCGGTGGGCGATCTGCTCGCGCGGGTCCGCGCCGAGCGGCTCCGCGCCGCCCAGCAGGCTGCCGAGCAGCGGCGAGCCTTTCTTGCTGAGCTTCGCAGCAGCGTCGAATCGATCCGGCAGGATGTTCGCGCGGTGGTCGACCGAGCCGCCGAGGACCCGCCCGTCGTCGAGGAAGCAGCACCAGAGACGGCATCAATGGCATCCGACGCTCAGCCATCCGAGCCACCGATCCTGAACCAGCACATGACCCAGGAGGAGTACCCCATGCCGAAGCACACGAAGTCGTCGGCCGCTGCTAAAGAGCAGTTCTTCTCATCCCCCGAGGTGTCCGACGCCTCGGGAGCCGCCGAGGCCCCGGTCGAGTCACCCAAGAAACGGTTCTACAGCTCTCCCGATGTCGCTGCGATTGATATCGAGGCGGCCGAGCCGATTGATGCTGCCAACTCGCCGAAGCAGCAGTTCTTCTCGGCCCCGGCGGTTGGTGGTGCCGGCACAGCGCCGACGGCCGCTCCGGACCCTGCGCCGAGCAGCCCGAAGTCGGCATTCTTCTCATCACCCCCGGTCGGTGGTCAGGCGACGAGCGGTGACGCGACAGCGAAGCAGCAGTTCTTTCGTTCGCCGAGCGTTGACGGTGGCTCGGCCCCATCGACCGACTCGCCGAAGTCATCGTTCTTCTCCTCTCCGCAGGTTGGTGACTCGGTCGAGCCACCCCGCGACGAGAAGGGACGATTCGTCTCCAAGGTGGCCTGATCCTGTGGCAAAGGGACAGACACGATGAGCACCGACACCGGATCATCGCGCAACCCGGACCTCTCACGCCGGGTTGCTGACCTGCTCGCCGAGGCACGCCAGGCCCGGCTGGCCGCGAGCCGTCTCGCCTCCAACGCGCGCCGCGAGGCGCTCGCTGCGATTCGCGAGGAGGTGAGCACAATCCGCTCAGCGAGCGCCGAGGCACTCGCTCGTCCGGCCACGGAGGCGGTGCCGACAACGGACACGATCGATGTGCCGGTTGACCAAGAGGCCCCGTCGTCTGCGTTGTCAGACGATGTGAGCTCGCCGATCGCTGGTGAGGATGCAGCCGTTGAGCACGAGGCATCGACGCCTGAAGCGCCCGCGATCCTCGACCCACCTGCGGCGATCGAGTCACCCGCGGTCCCCGAGACGCCCACTATCCCTGAGTCACCCGCGGTCTCCGAGGCGCCTGTGGTTGCCGAAGCGCCCGCGGCATCCGCGGTACCGACACCGGTCTCCGGGCCGGTTCCGCCGGCCGAGACACCCGTCGAGCGTGAGGTGTCATCGCCGGAGCCTCCCACACCGCCGGCGTTGCCGGCGCGTGCAGCGAGCGCGCCTTCCGGCGAATCACCGCCATCAGAAGATCTCAGGGATGAGACCATCTGGGCACTTCCCGAGGTCGCGCCTATCCCGATGAACGCGTCCGCACCATCGCGGCACGCGTCGCCACCTGTTGCCGCAAACGATTCCCCCGCGCCCAAGACGCCGGCCTCGTCCGAAGATGCGCCGACGGATCCGGGCGCGATCCCATCGCCGCAGACGCTGCCCCCGCCGTCGGGCCCGTCGGTAATGCCCGCCCCGCCGGCGACGCTTCCACCGATGAAGCGCGCATGATGCAGGCAGCGGAGCGCGGCGCCCCCCGCTTTGGGCGGGAGCCCCGCACAGCCGGATCATGATCGAGCCCGAAGTGAAGACGTTTGGATGAAGCGTCGCGGCGCCGCTCCACTTGTGCCGGTCCGCTGCCGATAACGGTCGCCATGACCAACGTCGAATCCGAATCCGCGGTCCGGCGCACCCACGCCATCGAGTTCGAGGCCTCCGAGGACTTCGTGCTCACCGCCGAGGTGCAGGCGATCACCGAGCGAGCCCTGGCGTACCTTGCGGCGGGCTACGGCATTCATCTCGCGGGCCCGGCTGGAACGGGAAAGACAACGCTCGCGTTTCATATCGCGGCGCAGCTCGGCAACCCGATCACGCTCGTGCACGGCAATGATGAGTTCGGCAGCTCCGACCTCGTCGGCCGTGACACGGGCTACGCGCGCTCGAGCGTGGTCGACAACTTCATCCACTCGGTGCTCAAGACCGAGGAGCGGGTTGACATCGCCTGGTCGGACAATCGGCTGACCACCTGCTGCGAGCAGGGGCACACGCTGGTGTACGACGAGTTCAACCGGACGAGCCCCGAGGCCAACAACATCCTGCTGAGCGTGCTCGAGGAGGGCATTCTCGATCTCCCGCGGTCCGACGGCGGCGAGCAGTACCTCGAGGTGCACCCGAACTTTCGTTGCATCCTGACATCTAATCCTGAGGAGTACGCCGGTGTACATCGGACGCAGGATGCGCTGCTCGACCGTGTCGTGACGCTCGATGTCGGTCATTACGATGAGGAGACCGAGACGCGGATCACCGCGGCCAAATCAAATCTGGACCTTGTTGATGCGGCCACCATTGTGGAGTTGGTCCGCACCATGCGGCAGGTGGGCGAGAGCCCGACACGCCCGACGATCCGGGCCGCCATCGCGATCGCACGTGTGTGCGCTGC
Organism: Planctomycetota bacterium; assembly: GCA_038747915.1. Lineage (GTDB taxonomy): Bacteria > Planctomycetota > Phycisphaerae > Phycisphaerales > UBA1924 > JBCDAP01. The sequence continues at coordinate 46,330 of JBCDJJ010000003.1, forward strand.
CAGGGGGGCCAGCATCGATGCACACGACCGGTTCTTCCGCGCGGTCTGTCATGATGTGCTGCTCGGCGCACTGCGCACGGGCGGGTCCGGCCGCGGGGTGACCGCGAAGAAACTCGATGAGCTGATCGATCTCGTGCGGCAGGCTCGGGCGGTGGCCCCGCCGAAGCGGCTCGAGCGCACGGAGGCACGCGATGCGGCGGCATGAGTCGACGCGATCGCCCCAAGGACGCCTGGCATGAGCGGACCACCACGCGGACTCAACTCGATCAAGACAGCGGCGGGCGCCCGCGGCCGCGGTGCGCGTCTCTCGTCGATCTACTCGCGCATCCTGACGCTCGAACTCGAGCACGAGCGGCGCGCCATGGAGCGAGAGAACGCCATGCGCCGCGTGAGTTCCGCGGAGATCCGTATGAAGCGGATCGAGGCCGAACTCGCGGCCCTTCGCGACCTCGCCGACAGCGCGGCCCGTGACACGGACGCGGCAGACCTTCGTACAGCGGAGATCCGCGATGTCAAGCCTGTTGTGATGACCAAGCCCGATCGCGTCCGCCACCGGTACTGAACACGAGAGCGAACCACATGAAGATCAACTGCATCCACTGCGGGCACAACTTCTCGATCGATGCCGCGTACGACGACTACGAGGGTCTCGTCCGGTGTTCGACGTGTGGGGGCTTGCTCGAGATCAAGACATCCAGCGGTGCGTTGCGCGCCGTTCGCCCCGGCGCCATCCATGGCTCGGCACAACATGCGCCCGCCGAGACATCAACGACCGATCCCGAGGTTGAGCAGATGCGCCGTGAACTCGAGCGTCTGACGGCGGAGGTCCGCGAGGCGGCAGCGGAGGCGGTCCCGGCTCCCGAGTCGCCGTCGGGCCGTGCGGTCAAGCCGCTCTAATGTGATTCATGAACTGGCAGGTCACCCCAGCGAGTACGAGCGAGAACCGATGAGCGACGAATTGCATGGCCTGTACTTCTACGGCATCGCACGCGGCGCCACCGTGGCTGAGCAACTCGCTGGGGCGCCGAGCGGCCTCGACGGGCGCCCGGTGTTCGCGGTTGTTGCGGGCGCACTCGCAGCGATCGTCAGCCTTGCGCCGGATGGCCGTCTCCGCCCGCAGCGTCGGGCGCTCGGCGCCCATCAGAGCGTGCTCAAGCACATCGGTGCACGCGGGCCAGCTCTGCCGGCATCGTTCGGCGTGATCGCGCCGAGCAGCGGGGGGCTCGCAGCGGTGCTGCGGGCCAATGCGGACACACTCGACGAGCAGCTCACAGAGACCGCGGGGTGTGTCGAGATGGGTGTGAAGCTCCGATGGGACGTCGACAACGTATTCGCCGACTTCGTCGATCGGTACGAGGTGCTCCGTGAGGCGCGCGTGGGTATCGCTGAGGGAGCGGCCAGCCGGGACGAACTCATCGAGATCGGTCAGTTGTTCGAGCGGCTACAGGGCACCGAGCGCGACGAGGCACTCGCTGCGGTCCGTGGCACGATCGACACGGCCGCGCGCCGGGTCGTCGCCAACCCGCCGCGAAGCGAGAACGAGGTGCTGAACATCGCGTGCCTGGTTGAGCGCGACCGCGAAGACGGATTCGATGCAGCGGTGCAGCGGGCCGCGGAGTCGTTCGATGAACGGTTCGCCTTCGAGATTAGTGGGCCATGGCCGCCGTTCAACTTCGTCTCCCTCCGTCTCGAGTTCGATCACGATGCCTCGGGCGACGAGGCGGCGTTCGAGGTGATCGGTGAGCCGCACGTCGAAGTGAGCGAGGCCGCCTGATGTTCATCGTCGACGACATCCTGTTCTCTCCCGCGAAGGGCTTCATGTGGATCATGCGCGAGCTGCACAAGGCGGCGAGTCAGGAGCTCGAGTCCGAGGCGGACCGCATTACAGCGGAGCTCTCGAGTCTGTACATGCGGCTCGAGACCGGTGAGATCACCGAGGACGAGTTCGACGAGCGCGAGACCGAGCTGCTCGACCGCCTAGACGAGCTGCAGGCAGAGGAGTAGGCACGATGTCGAGGGATGCCGGGCGACCCCCGCGATTCATCGAAGACGATCGGCTCGCGATGCTCCTGTTCGGTGGCAAGGGTGGTGTCGGCAAGACGACCTCCGCTTGCGCCGCAGCGGTGCGCCTCGCGATGGATCGTCCTCAGACGAGCGTCACGCTCATCTCCACCGATCCGGCGCACAGCACGAGCGATTGCCTCGGCGATACGGACGATCTTCCAGAGAACCTCGAGCTTGTCGAGCTTGATTCGGCTGCGGAGCAGGCTGCATTTATCTCCGAGCACGCGGATCAGCTGCGTGAGATCGCACTCCGCGGCACGTTCTTCGATGAGGAGGATGTCGACACATTCCTCGAACTCGCGGTGCCGGGTGCGGATGAGCTGATGGCGTTCCTGACACTGGCGCACCACGCGGAGCGCATCGAGAACTCGCCGGGAGAGCCACGCGTGGTCGTGGTCGACACCGCCCCGACCGGCCACACGCTCCGGCTGCTCGCGATGCCCGATCTGGTCGATCGATGGCTCGGCGCACTCGATGCCTTGCTCGCCAAGCACCGGTTCATGGCTTCGGCGTTCGGGTCAACGGGTGTGGATGAGGTCGAGCTGTTCCTTGCTCGGGTGACCGGGCAGGCCGAGTGCTTTGGCCGATTGTTGCGTGACGGTTCACGGTGTCAGTTCGTGCCGGTGTTCACACCCGAATCGCTCGCGGTGGCCGAGACGAATCGCTTAGTGACCGAACTCGAGCGGCTGGGCGTGGCATGCGACGAGGCGGTGCTGAACCGGCTTGTGCCGTCAGGTGAAGGCGACCTTGGCGAAGCGATTCGCGCCGCGCAGCATCGCCAGCTCTCGGCGCTCGATGATTCGGTGCTCTGCCTCGACATCTGGGGACTGCCGGTGGCCCCGAGCGAGCCTGTGGGTCGGGCAGCACTTGCATCGTTGTGGGACCCGGGGCTTGCACCGGGCGGCATCACCGCGTGGCTTGCGAGCGATGTCGAACACGAGCCCGCGGAGGCACCGCGCGTCATGCAGGGCCGCGCATTGTCGCTTGATCCCAAGCGTCGGCTGCTGCTCGTGGCGGGTAAGGGCGGGGTGGGGAAGACGACGGTCGCATGCGCCGCGGCGATGGCCCTTGCTGCGGCGCGAAAGAAGGGCGATGTGCTCGTCGTCTCAACGGACCCTGCGCACTCGGTGGGTGATTGCTACGGCGTGTCGCTCACCGGGGAGCCGATCGAGATCGTGCCGCGCCTGCGAGCGATGGAGATCGACGCCGAGGCAGAGTTTGATCGGTTCCGTGAGCAGTACGAGCAGGAGATCGACGCGGCCCTCGGCTCCCTGATCGAGGGGGGCGACCTGACGTTCGATCGCGAGGCGATGTCTCGACTCGTGGATCTCGCGCCGCCGGGCATCGATGAGCTGATGGCCCTCGTACGCATCATCGACGAGCTCGACGGGGTCGTCGGCCGCACCATCGTGTTCGATACCGCGCCGACCGGGCACCTGCTCCGCCTGCTCGAGACGCCGGAGCTGGTCGAGTCGTGGCTAGCCGGCGTCTTCAAGCTCATGCTGAAGTACGAGTCGGTCGTTCGGGTCCCCCGGTTGCGTGATCGGTTGATCGAGCTGAGCAAGGGGATCAAGTCCGTGCGCACGATGCTGGGCACCGCAAAGTCGTCGTCACTCGTCGCGGTTTCCATCCCCACAAGACTGGCGGTCGAGGAGCTGAGCGATCTCGCACTCGCGATCCGTTCCATGGGTGTGGCCTTGGCGGGGGTGGTGATCAACCGGTGTACACCGGATGGTGGGGGTGTCATCCTGAGCGGACAGGCCGAGGCGGAGCGCCACTGGATCGAGGTGGCCCGACGTGCGGTGCCGGATGCTGCACCGATATGCCTTACATGGGGGGGTGAGCCGGTGGGGATCGAGCGCCTTGGTGCGCTCGGGCGCGAACTCTTTGCTGTGCACCGTGGTGGTCTGCTTTCCTCAGCCGCATGACGAGCCGATAACCGCTATCGATCGGTCCCGTGTTGTCGTCCTTTGGGAGTTCGTCTCGATGCCGCGCACGCGTCTTCACCAAGTAGCTCGTTCGTCCGGGAGGGCGCGGTGTATCGAGCCGCAGGAGACGATCCTGTGCGACGCGCTTGACCGTGTGCTCAGTGTCGGTGTGGCGGCGCGTGGCGACCTCGTGATCGCTGTGGCGGATGTGCCGCTGATCAAGCTGAGCCTGGGTGTGTTGCTGGCCTCGGTCGAGACCGCCGAGGGCCGGATCGAGAGGGGGACACGATGACCCGATGCCCGACCGAACTCGAACCGCTGCTCTCGGCGCTGGAAGACGTGACCGCGGTGGACGACTCCGAGGCGGATGCCTCGCCGCGGCTCAACGTCGACCCCGCGGATGTGAAAAAGGGGCTCGGTCAGCTCGTGCTGACCGTGGTCCGGCTGCTGCACGAGCTGCTCGAGCGTCAGGCGATCCGTCGGATCGAGTCGGGCTCGCTGACCGATGACGAGGCCGACCGACTCGGCACGACGATGAAGCTCCAAGCCGAGGAGATCGAGAAGCTCGCCGGCTACTTCGGGCTGCGCACCGAAGATCTGAACATGGACCTCGGCCCCCTCGGCAAGTTGATGTAAGGCGCGTGCGATGGCGATTCAGCAGGGTGGCCCGACCCACCTGAGCACAACCAACATCGCGGACCTACTCGAGCGTGTGCTCGACAAGGGTGTGGTCATCGCGGGTGATGTCAAGCTCAAGCTGCTCGACATTGAACTTCTCACGATTCAGCTCCGTTTGGTGGTGTGCTCGGTCGACAAGGCGCAGCAGATGGGCATCGACTGGTGGTCGCAGACCAAATCGCTGTGCGCACCGGAGGAGACACCACCGATCGAGGCGGGTACAGAGGCCGAGACCAAGCCCGCGCTGCCGTCGCCCGAAGAGCACGAGGCGCTGCAGCAACGAGTGGAGGAGCTTCAACAGCAACTCGAGCAGATCCAAACCGAGCAGCAGACCCCCTGGCGGAGACCCAAGACCCCATGATCGCCCGTGAGGCGCCCGGAGAGCGCCGACTCGTTGTCATCCCGATGCTGCACACCGAGACGGACCTCGGCGAGCTATCAGACCGTGTTCGGCGTGAGACCGTCGCCCATGCCGGTCGACGAGCGTGGGAGCGCAAGCAGCGTGCGATCGAGCGGCTATGGAGCGAGATCACCGAATGGTCGGAGCGTGTTGCGATCCCTGAGGCCGGCATGCGGCTCTACCAGGATGGTCTGCCGGTCTGCGGACCGGGCGAGCGCGATGTCACGCGCACCATCGTGGAGGATCTCGGTACACGCGGGAGCCTGAACCATCGCATCCTGCTGAGTCTCATCGAGCGCGGGGCGACGCTCGAGGGCACCGAGTCGCCAGAGTTGCTGCTCGCCGAGTATCGCTTGGCCCGGGGCGAGGCGGAGCAGGATGGTGATGGCACCCCCGCTGCGCACGATCTGCTCGAGCAACGTGACCGGTTCATCGCGCAGCGCATCGATGCCACGCTCGAGCCTCACCAGGTCGGCGTGCTGTTCATCGGGTATTTGCACAACATCCCGCCGCACCTGCCCGCAGGCATCACGGTCGAGCACCCCTTCGACGTTGCCGAGGCCCTCAGCCAAGGAGCACACGCATGAGCACCGCCAACACCCCACCCGGATCGTCCGGCCACCCGTCGGGCGGCCAGCCCGCAGGGTTCCTTGATGGTCTAACTCGGCTGCTTCACACGATCGGCGAGCTCGCGGACAAGGGTGCCGAGCTGAAAGAGTCCGGACTGTTCGAGACAGAGTCGGGCAAGCAGGGCCGCGTGAACGTCGGCTTCTCGATCCGCACCGCGGGGACCGGTCAACCGGGCGAGGGCGGGCTCAAGGTCGAGCCGTTTGGCAACGTGCGGCGCAACCGCGAGACGGGCGAGGCGGAACTCGCTGCGGTGCGCGAACCGATCGTCGATGTGTTCGACGAGGAGGGCGAAGCGCTGCGTGTGGTGGCCGAACTGCCCGGTATCGATGAGAGCCAGGTGACTCTCCGCGCCGATGGGCGCACGCTCGTGCTCGAGGCCGAGGATGGCTCGAAGCGCTACCACGCCGAGGTCGAGCTCCCCCGCGAGGTGCGCGTGGAGGAGGCATCGATCTCGTGCAATAACGGGATCGCGGAGATCACCTTTTCTTGAGCGTGTGGACCACGCCTGTATCACGATGAGTCGGAGATGCGCCGGATGATCCGCAAGAGCCCTCCCGCAGCCGAGCTGACCCGCCGGGTCGCCGAGGCCCAGCCGAAGGATGTTGGCCGCGCCATCGCGCGCCTCGATCCCTCGGATCTGCGTGAGCTCGGTCTCGCGACGGGCGACACCGTCGAGGTGGTCGGTGCGCGGACGACCGTGTGCCGAGCGCTGCCGACACGGAAGTCCGACCGGTCCGCCGGCTCGGTTCACATCGATGGGATGACGCGCGAGAACGCGCGCGTCGGTGTCGATGCGGAGGTGGCGATTCGGCCGGTGCCGTGCCCACGGGCCGAGCGTGTGGTTCTTGAGCCAGAGGCCCGCCGCCCCGATGGGAAGGAGCTGGCGTACATCGCATCGCTGCTCGATGGGCTGCCGGTTTCGTCTGGTGACCGCGTGCGGGTGAACACCTTCGGTAATCGCCCGATGCACTTCCGTGTGAAGCGCACGATGCCGGATACGGCGTGCGTCGTCGCCTCGAGCACCGCGCTGGAACTCGTGGGCGGGTCATCGAGTAGCAGCCGAGCGAAGCGGGACGCACCCGCTGCAACGCCGGCGAGCGTCTCGTACGAGGATGTCGGTGGTCTGGGCAAGCAGGTGCATCGCATCCGGGAGACGATCGAGCTCCCGCTGCGCTTCCCCGAGGTGTTCGATCGCTTGGGGATCGATCCGCCTAAGGGCGTGCTGCTGCACGGCCCGCCCGGGTGCGGCAAGACACTCATCGCCCGCGCGATCGCGCACGAGACCAATGCCAACTTCTTCGTGATCTCCGGGCCCGAGATCGTACACAAGCACTACGGCGAGTCGGAGGCCAATCTCCGCAAGGTGTGGGCCGAGGCGACGCGTCAGGGTCCATCGATCGTGTTCATCGACGAGATCGACTCGATCGCGCCCAAGCGGGAGCAGACACAGGGCGAGGTGGAGAAGCGGATCGTCGCGACGCTTCTTACCTTGATGGACGGGCTCGAAGCCCGGCGGGGTGTTGTCGTGCTCGCTGCGACTAACCTGCCGAACAACCTCGACCCCGCCCTGCGGCGACCCGGGCGATTTGACCGGGAGATCGAGATCCCGGTGCCCGACGCGATCGGTCGTGGTGAGATCCTCGATGTGCATACGCGCGGCATGCCGCTCGCGGCCGATGTTGATCTGGATCGAGTCGCCCAGATTACACACGGGTGCGTCGGGGCCGATCTCGAGTCACTGTGCCGTGAGGCAGCGATGCACTGTCTCCGCCAGATCATGGGGGAGATCGACTTCGTCACCGGTGATGTGCCCTACGAGAAGCTCGCCTCGCTCACGGTCTCGATGAACGATTTCGTGGCCGCGTTCGCCGAGGTCACGCCGAGCGCTCTGCGTGAGGTATTCGTCGAGACACCGCGTGTGTCGTGGGACGATGTCGGCGGTCTCGAGGATGTAAAAGCCAAACTGGTTGAATCGGTCGACTGGCCCGTGCGGCACGCAGCACTCTTTGAAGAGGCGAAGCTCCGTCCACCCCGCGGTGTGATGCTCGCCGGCCCTCCGGGTGTGGGGAAGACGCTGATCGCCAAGGCCACCGCGAGCCAGCTCGGCGCCAACTTCATCTCGGTGAAAGGCCCGGAGCTGCTGTCGCAGTTTGTGGGCGAGTCGGAGCGAGCGATGCGCGAGGTGTTCCGAAAGGCGCGGCTGGCCTCGCCATGTGTGATTTTCCTTGACGAGGCGGATGCGCTGCTGCCTAAACGCTCCGGTTCAGCGACCGATGGCGGCGTGCGCGAGCGTGTGGCGGCTCAATTCCTCACGGAGATGGACGGCATCGAGGAGCTGCGCGGCGTGCTTGTGCTCGCGGCGACGAATCGGCTGGACATCATCGATCCTGCGGCGCTCCGGCCGGGACGGTTCGATCACGTGATCGAGCTCGGCCTGCCGACACCGGTCGATCGCGAACGCATCTTCGCGGTCCATCTGCGCGATCGCCCGACGGGCACGGCAGTCACAGCTGAAGTGCTGGCGGAGCTCGCCGGCGATGTGAGCGGAGCAGAGATCGCGGGTGTGTGCGACCGGGCCGCGATGCTCGCGGTGCGAGACAGCGTGTCGGGCGGTGCCCCGATCCGAATGACGCTCGAACACTTCCGGGGCGCAATGCGCGACATCCTCGGCGTGGAGATCGAATCATGAACCAATCTGGTGGTCCTGCCGTCAAGTCGCGGTTTGCGGTCGAGCCCAAGCCGGAGTCGTCGCCGTCGCCTATCTACGCAGCGGCGCTGCTACCGCCGGATGCGCCCGCGATCGAGGCACCGGGGATCGAGCAAGGCCTGACGCTCCGCACGGTGGAGATCGGCGGGTGGTGTGCGTTTGCAGGTGTGGTTGGCCTCTCGATGTTCATGGGCGACGACGCCGAGCAACGGCTCCAAGACCCTGCGTGGCTCACCCCGCGTGCGATCGCGCACGAGCGGGCACTGCTCGAGGCCCGGACACACGTCGACCTGCTCCCGCTCCCATTCGGCACGGTGTTCCACTCGCTCGACTCGCTCGCAGACCGGTGCGATCGTCACGCCGAGGTACTCGCCGACTTCTTCGCCAGAACCTGCGGCGCCTCCGAATGGTGCATCAAGGTGACAGCGAGCCGGCGTGACGCGATCGAGCACGAGGTCGAGTCGCGTTTAAACCTCGAAGTCGGGGCCGAGGCGAGCGGCGCCGCGTACCTCCGCGCTCAGGCACGTCGCCGCGCGATCGAGACCGAGGTGCTCCACGATCTCTCGGCCTTCGCCGATGAACAGGCCGACCGGCTCGATGCGATCGCTCGCGATAGCTCGGATCGGCGTCAGACATCGGGAGAGCCCGACATCGAGACACTCGCGCACTGGGCATTCCTTGTCGATCGCCGCGAGAGCGAGCGGGTGTCCGAGCTCACGCGAGAGATCAACCACGGTGCGCCCTCCGGCGTGCGTTTCGATCTCGCGGGCCCGTTCCCGCCGTACAGCTTCACCCCACGGTTGAGCTGAGCGCCAGACCCGCCACATCAAGGTATCTGTTCGATGTTGTGTATCGCACAACGTTCGGCGCATGAAAACACTGCACTCCCTTGTGCGGGCGTGCAGTGTGCGGGTGTGTGTCGGGGAGTCGTGGCCGAGGTTCCGGGCTCAGCCGGCGACTTTGACGAAGATCCAGTTCGTCTTACTGGCCGGATCGCGGTAGAGGTGGATGTTGACCGCGGTGGGCTTCATCTTGAAGGTGAAGGTGTAGGGGAAGGCGAGGTTGAGCTGATCGGCGGCGACGCCCTTCTTGAACGAGCCGAAGAAGAGGCCGTTGTTCGAGCAGGGGGCGACCTGGGTGAAGAAGTTGCGGCCCTCGGCCTGGCTGGCGGGGATGCCAGCGAGGTTCTGCTCGTACTGGTTGTAAAGCAGGATCTTGCCGGCTTCGTCGGTCTTGATGATCCCGAAGTCGTAGCCGTCCGCGTCGCCGCGGGAGAGGTTTCCGAGTCGAGAGAACAGTTCGTCGGGGACAAAGGTGCCGTTCTGGCTGGCGGTGTTCATCATGACGCTCATTCGTGTGCTCCTTGATTCAGATGCTCTTTCCATTCGGCCCGCATGACGGGCTTGTCGTCCACGATCTCGAGCGAGATCGACTTCTCGGAGAACTGCGCATCCAGGTGCTCAGCGAGCTGATTCACCTGCACGAGCAGGGCGGCGGCGGTCGATCCGTCGGCATCGGCGATGCCTCCGAATCGCTGGTAGAGGTCGCAGAGCTGCGCCTCCAGACTACGGACCATGTTGAGAATCCCGTCGGCATCGCACACACCGATCTGGCTCGCGAGCTGCTCACGCTCGGCGTAGATCGATTCGAGCTGGTGCAGCGTGCCGCCGGTCTCGTTGCTGATGTTCTGCATTCGATGTTCCTCGTGTATCGTGGCCCGAGCGGATCAGGCGGCCTTGGCCCGATCCACTCGGTCGGAGATGAACGTGACGATCGTGTCAACGTCTTCCGGATCCGCGTGCTGCTCGACCACGTCGATCAGCACACTGATCCCCGAACCACGGAGCATGGACGGCTGGTCGGGCTGACCAGTCCGGAACATCGCGTAGTTCATCTTGGTGTTCAGGCCCATCCACTGGGTCTTGAAATCGATGAAGTAGGAGGCCGCGATCGAGCGGTGCTCCTCCTCCTCGTCCGTCGACTGGAGATCATGCACGACCTTGTCACGAAGGCTGTTCACCCACTGACGGGTCTCGCTGATCGCGCCCGAGTCGAATCCTTCCACTTCGATGGCGCCGTTCACGCGCTCATCGAAGGTTGCAGCGTTGAGCTGCTCAATCAAGCTACTTGCGTTCATGGGGCTTCTCCGATGGGTTGGCTCACCACAGGACTGAGGAGTTGGTCGGTCGAGGCGCCTCGCTCGTTCATCTCAACGACAACCCTTCATGCAAATCGATGTAAATCCCCAAGGACCGGGGAGCACCCGTATGCCGTCGCGCACCGATCGACCGGCAATCGAACCACGGAGCACGAAGCACACCGTGAAGGGTCGCTTCCTCTCATCGAGCGCACCCGAGAGGCCGATAGCACAGACGCGCACGCCGGGCGACGAGACGCGAGTGACCGAGATGCCACCCAAAGCTATCTGCACCCACGAGGTCATCCGTGAGCGGCTCTACAACTCGCTTACGTCGAGCCCGGCGCCGGTCTTCTTCTTCGGTGAGAGCGCCATCCCCGGGCCGTCGATCTGGACCGCAGCGCGGAAGTGGGTGTCGATGTTCCGGCACCTCGGCGTGGCGCCGGGCGAGCGCGTCGTGCTCTCCCTTGATCCGGGGCCAGGGTTTCTCGCAGCACTCGTCGCTGGAATCTGGGAGGAGTTCACGCTCGTGCTCCCGGGCTTCGGTGATCGGCCGGAAGAAGTCGCCGACGAGACCAAGGCCCGCCTGATCCTCGACGAGGAGACCACCGCCGGGCGTCCGGGCACCGTCACGCAGATGCCCTTGTTCGTGACCGAACCCACTCCCGCTGCACGGTTTCTACTCCGATCGAGCGGCACGAGCGGTCGCTCGGACCGCTTCGTCGCGCTCTCGAACGAGAACATCCTGGCGGTGGCTGAGAGCCACCAGTACGCCGTCCCGCCCGAGGGTAGCGTGGCGCTCTCGCTCCTCCCCTGGAACCACGCCTTCGGGCTGGTGCTCGAGCTGCTCCCGGCGCTCTGGTCGACCACCATGTTCGTGCGCACACAGGATGCCGCGCGTGACCCAGCCATCGCGCTCGAATGGTCGAACAGGTTTGATGTCCGGTGGGCAAACATGGTGCCGCTGCAGGCGGCGCGGCTCGCCGCGTCATCGGGCGGGCTCGCATGGCTGCGTGGGCTCGACGGCGGCATCGTTGGTGGAGCGCCCGTCGATGGTGCGCTCGCCGATGTGCTCGCGACCACCAAGCTCCGTCCCGGGTACGGTCAGACCGAGGCATCACCGGGCATCACGCTCGGCGAGCCCGGCGAGTGGGGGGACCGGTGCATCGGTCAGCCGGTCGGGTGCGAGACAGAGATCACACCAGATGGTGAACTCGTCGTGACGGGACCGAACGTCTGCCTTGGTGTGTGGGAACACGGGGCCCTGACCGAGTTCGATCCCAATCGCGCACTGCACACAGGCGATCTCGTCGAGCGTCTGCCCTCGGGCTCACTCGCCTTCGTGGGTCGGACCGATCATCGCTTCAAGCTGTCCAACGGCCGGTTGGTGGACGCACCGGCGCTCGAGCGCGACCTCGACGGCGTGGTGCTGCTGCCGGATGAGGGCGGCGCCGGCGTTGTCCTGGCCCTCGAGCCCGGGGCCGACGCCGGGCCCGATGTGCTGGAGTATCTCGGACGCATCCCAGCACGCACGATTCGGCTTGCCGAGGCGGCGCCCAGAACACGAAAGGGTGAGATCGATCGCCGAGCGCTCCAAGAGCGCATCCGATCCAACGACACACCACGGAGCACGCATGATCCCAGCGAGCACGCGTCCAACGACACGCCGGCCGATCTCGGTGACGCCACCATCGACTCACGCCGAGCCGCCTGAAGATGGCCTGCTCCAGCTCGGCCCGGATCACAGGCTGTACCCCGAGGATGTCGTCGCGGCGTCGTACCAAGCTCGACCGGCGCTCTGTCTAAGCGAGGCAGCAACCCAGGCGATCATCAGCGCGCACGCGGCGCTCGAACGGCTGGTCGAGCAGGGTCGCGAGATCTACGGCCTCACGACTGGCTTTGGACCCTTCGTCGCGTGCCGTGCCTCGACCGATCCAAGCCGCCAGGGGCTCGGGCTGATCAATCACCTCGCCTCGGGGTGGGGTGACCCGGCACCAGCCGAGATCGTTCGAGCCGCGATGATTCTCCGTGCCCAGACCGTCGCGCAAGGCTTCTCTGGCATCGAGCCGAGGGTCGCTGAGGCGTTCGTCGAGCTGATCACAGCCGGTGTGGCGCCGGCGGTCCCGGAGATCGGGAGCGTTGGCGCGTCGGGCGACCTCATCCCCCTCGCCCACGTCGTGCAGTGCCTGGCGGGTCGTGGCGAGGCGCTCGATGCCGAGGATGCACTCGTCCCAGCGGCGAAGGCCCTTGCCAGTGCTGGGCTCGAACCGACCGAACTCGGCGCCCGCGATGCGCTCTCGCTCGTCAACGGCACCGCGTTCATGACCGCCTACGCGGTCCACGCACTGATCGCTGCGGAACGGGTGCTCGATCGCGCCGAAGAACTCACCGCGTGGATCTACCGCCTCTTCGCCGCCCGAACCCAACCGCTCGACGACCGCTTGCACTCGGCCCGCGGGCACGCCGGGCAGCGCGCCGCTGCAGCACGGATCACCGGGCACATCGATGCGCACGGCGGCGTCGTCCCCGATGAGCACAGACCGCTCCAAGAGGTGTATTCCGTGCGGTGCGCACCCCAGTGGCTGGGCGCGGCCCGCGAGCAGTTGGCCCACGCACGCCGACTCATCGAGGTCGAGATCAACGGTATCTCAGACAACCCGGTGGTCATCGCTGCGAACCACGCGCACGGCACGTCCGACGATGTGATCCATGGCGGCAACTTCCAGGGCACGCAGATCGCCTTCGCCACCGACGCGATCAACACCGCGCTGGTGCATACCGCGTTGCTCGCCGAGCGCCAGATCGACGTGCTGAGCAATCCCGAACTCAATATGGGCGCGCCGCTCCTGCTTGCCCGAGAGCCCGGGCCTGATGCGGGCATCGCGGGCGTACAGATCACCGCCACGGCGCTCGTCGCCGAGATGCGGCTCGGCGCGCAGCCCGCAGCGATCGCCTCGATCCCGACCAACGGGCGAAACCAGGATGTGGTCAGCATGGGCACCGTCGCGGCACGGAACGCGCACGCACAGGTCGATCGGGCAGCCGGCGTGCTCGCTGCGTGCGCACTCGCCGCCGCGCAGCTCGACCATCGCCGACGCACAGGGCTCGCACCCGGCCCGTCGGCCGATGGGCCACGCTGGGCCGAGGTCTACACGCCGTTCGAGGCCGATCGTCCAACGCGTCGAGACCTCCAGAGGCTGTCCCAAGCGATCCTGACCGATTGACCAACCGGGAAGCTGTGAATCCACCGAGAAACCGTCACGAAGTATATCAATATGATATACTTGGATACGAAGAATGTCCGGCCACGGCCTGTAATCCTTGTTCTGTGGATGGCCTTCGCTATCCCCCTCGCAGTGGGGGGCTGCCTCGGCCCACGGCTGTCAGGAGGACCGGCGTTGGAGCCAAGCGATGATCCCGCCTCGTTCATGTCGCCGACTCGCGTGATCGATTCTGATGCTCCGGTGATTCGCGAGACGGCCGCGTCGATTGTTGAAGGCCTCGAGTCGGATATCGAGCGTGCTGTGGCGATCCATGACTTCGTGCGCGATGAGATCGACTTTGGTTGGCAAGTGTCTTTTTATGAGAGCAGAGCGAGTGAGGTACTTCAGGCCGGGATTGGGTACTGCAACACCAAGTCGACCCTGTTCATTGCGTTGCTGCGTTCTCAGGGGATTCCTGCGCGACACATGTTTGTTGACCTTGATTCGAAGCTCCTCGCGGGGGTAGTCAATCCGGGTACGCCGTACGTGGACCACTCCTACGCAGAGGTGTATCTGAATGGCGAGTGGATACGGACCGACAGCTATGTGGTTGATCGGCCGCTCTTTGACGCCGCCCAGAAGCGCCTTGAAGCAGAGGGTCGGCTCATTGGATACGGCGTCCATGCGAACGGAACCATCGACTGGTCTGGTACTGCGGACGCGTTTAGCCAGTTCGTCGATGATGGATCGAGTCCTCACTTCACAACACGGTCGTACGGGATTCATAGCGATGTGATCTCTTTCTACAGAGACGAACCAGACACCTGGAACGAACTCAGCCTCGGCATGCGAGTGCTCATGCGGGTCGCAGCGCCGCAAGCAAATCGTGCTGCAGACCGGCTTCGAACCGAGGGAGGCTGAGTCGATGTTGTCGAATTCATCGCGGGTCGCTGCCGCGGGACCGAACCGTGACTTCCGGCACTCGACGAGAACGTCCGCTTCTGCTGCTGCGATATGGCGTGTCTGGACCGAGGTAGGACGGTGGCCGTTCTGGGATCCGGAGATCGTCGCGGCCGAGCTTGATGGAGCCTTTACTTGTGGAGTGACGGGGACGCTGAAACCTCGCGTCGGCCGGAAGAGCCGGTTTCGTATCACAGCTATTGAGTCTGGTCGATCCTACACGCTCGCGATGCGAATCCCCTTCGGGTCCTTGATCATGGAGCGTTCGATCGATTCTGAGTCACCGACGGTGTTCACGCACCGTGTCAGATTCGACGGACTGTCGTCGCCCCTCTTCGCGGCGCTGCTCGGCCCGAACTTCCGGCGTGTTCTGCCAGGGGTCATGGATAACGTCGCGATGCTCGCCGAGGGCCGTATCCTTCATCAGTGATATCAGCCCCCAAGCCTCGCGAGCATGTCGTCGCACCATTGGATCGTTGCGCGGCAGAGGCGATCACCAAGTTCCGCGGTCATCAGCCGTTGCGCAGCAGAAAAAGCTGAGGCATCTTCGGTCCTGAGCCGGTGCTGAATCGACTGTAGACGATCCAGGCCCTCAATATGATGCTCTCGATACGCTCGAATATGGCTGACGAGCGAGTCGCGATCTTGGTGGCCGCCAAAGAAGATCTTCATGGCGAATTCGTTGCGGGTCAGAGTCGGCGCGAAGTCCTGTGCAAGCCAGTCGCGGAGGTGCTCGAGACCGCGTGCTGTCGGCTTCATGACTCTTCGCGAGGGATGATCGCCATCCGACCCCGCCTGTTCCCGAATCAGTCCTTCTCCCTCGAGACGATGGAGCGTGGGGTAGATCGATCCAAAGCTCTCATTCCAGAACATTCCAACTGAACTCTGGATTCGCTCGCGTAGGTCGTAGCCGGACATCGGCTCGATAGAGAGCCAGCCGAGGATCGCATATCTGGTCGCAGATGGCCGCGGCATCTGCTGATGATATGAAGTGAGCTGTGCTTCATGGCCGTGTGTTCTTGTGCCCCCGCGTCAAGTACGCGCTCAATATGGGCCAAACAGAGGAACGACCCACAAGAAGGACCCGACTTGTCGGGCTCTTCCACGCCGCTTACGACTCAGCGCTTTGCACCGGTTCAGAATCAGTGAGAAGCGCCGGCGATGCCGCCGGCACGCCGGCTCGCCCATCACGTCGTTCGATGCCGAGTGTCCCGAGGTGATCGTGCCACGCCTGCTCGTGTACCTGCCAGAAGTGCTCGAAGCTATTGGCGATATCGAAGTGTTCCATCGAGTGCGATGCATCCGCGCCCATCTGCCGGCGGAGTTCATGGTCGCAGATCAGCGTCGTGAGCCGATCGACCCACGCCGACGAGTCGTCCGGCCGCAGCACATGGCCCGTCTCGCCGTCGCGGACGACCTCCTTCGGGCCACCGATGTCCGAAACGAGCACCGGCAGCCCAGAACTCTGGCTCTCCATCACCACCTGCCCGAGCGTGTCCGTCGTCGAGGGGAACACGAAGAGGTCGGCCGAGGCGTAGAGCGTGCTCAGCTCCTGCCCGAGCCGGAAGCCGAGGAAGTGCGCATCCTTGCCCTTGAGTTCCTGCTCCATCCGCTTGCGGTAGGGGCCATCGCCGACCACCACGAGATCCGCATCTACTCCGCGACGACGAAGCTCGGCGTGTACCTTCTTCCACACGTTCACAAGCAGCGGGATGTTCTTCTCCACGCTCACACGGCCGACGTACAGCACCTTCACCGACTCGCGCGCGATCCCACGGTGACCCTCCGCTGCGATCTTCTCCCATACCGTCTCATCGCGGAAGCCCCGATTGAACTTGCTGGTCTCGAGACCGGGCATCAGCCGCACGATCCGCTCGCGTGGCATGCCGAGCTTCGCGAGCGCCTGCACGTAGTCGTGCGAGCGCGTGAAGATCGCCGAGAACGGGTCGTAGAAGAACTTCATGTACGCCTCGCACATCTTGGTGAAGGCGTGATCATCGAACAGGCGGTCGACGTAGGCCGGGAAGTCGGTGTGGTACACACCCAGCACCGGCACCCGGAGCATCTTCGCCGCGACAAAGCCGCACAGCCCGACCGGGCCGGGTGTCGAGATATGGATCACATCCGGCTGATGCTTGTCGATGTGCCGGAGGATCTTCATGATCGGGGGCAGCACGATCTCCAGATGCTCGTACTTCGGCATCTTGGTCGAGAACACCGGCTCGAGGTTGAAGATATTGCTCCACGGCGGCACCTCGAACCCGGTCGACGTGATCACCTGCAGGTCGCGACCCGTCGTGAGCGCACGGTGGGCCACGTTCTGGATGAACCGGCACACGCCGTTCACATCACCGAGGGTGTCAGTGAACAGGCTCACACGCATCGGGCGTTCGAGCACACTCACGCCCGTGCCGGGCTCGGCAGTTTCGTGCTCGAGCTTCTCGAGCATGTTCCGCTCCTTGTTCTGATAGAAGAGGCTGAACAAGTACGGCAACTGCGCCGCGTGTACCACAAGGTAGCTCAGCAGGTGATCGACGATCTGCACCTTGTTCCGATTCCGGAGCGACCGCACCGCGCCCGAGGCCATCGCCTCGTTGATCGCCGAGCACAGGTCGTCCACGAAGGCCGCCATCTCATCGTGCTGACTGAGCGGTGCACCGGTATCCCACATCGCCGGATCGAGCCGGTCTTTCAGATTCGGGTACTTCTCGAGCACCGGACCAAGATGTGCCTTGAGCGATGCGAGCACCGGGAGTGGCTTCTTGCGCCGGGGGTTGAGCCGCCGCTTGAGCTCGCCGGCGGCCAGCGCCACCTTGCTCGGCGGCGGGATCACCGCGCCCGCGAACCGCGCCATCTTCGCCGCGAGATAGTGCAGCCGCGGCTCCGGGAACCGAGGCTGCCGCTGGGCCACAAAGTGGGCCGTCACCGTCGCGAGCTGGTGCGCGAGCAGCGATGCGTGGCCCGCCCGCCCGCCAACCACCGCCCGCCCGCTCATCACCCGCCGAAGAAACTCGTCCGGCGAGATCACCTTGCTCTTGTGATCACCCACCACGCCGGTCCACGTCCGCCCGATGTTCAGCAGGCCGTGGTCGTCCGAGCCCGCGGTGGTCGCTTTGTGCCATGCCCGGTTCCAGAGTGGCTCGATCCTGTGCTGCTCACCCAGCTGCTGAAGCCGCGCGGGCGTGAGCGAGTCGATGTACCGCTCGACCACGCGGCGGTGCGTCGACGCGTGCGCACCGTTGAGCACCTCCCACCCCTTGAACAGCAGCGCGCACCGCTCCAGGTGCCACGCGCGGAGCTTGCCGTTCTGTACATACAGCGGGTGGGCGAACGCGTGCGCAATCTGGTGCTCCGCCAGCCACGCTGCAAAGTGATACACGTCCTCCCGGAGGCCGAGTGACTCGAGCTCATCGTGCAGATCCGGCGTGATACCCCACACCGTCACGTGCAGCTTGCACCGATCCTCGGGGAAGAAGACCGTCACTTCCTCTCCGAGGATGAAGTCCTGGAAGCCGCGCTCCACGAGTTCGATCCCGCCGGAGATCTGGTCGTGGTCGGTGATCGTCACCAGATCCATCCCCCGCGCCTTGGCCTGGTCGTAGACCTTCTCAGGCGGGGAATAGCACTCATGCATATCGGAAAACAGGAGTCCGACCGCGCGATTCACCGGCTCGTTCGACGCGTAGGAGTGACAGTGCATGTCCATCCGCGTCAGACCGGTCGGGAAATCGCCCGGTTCGACTACGCCCAGCTCGTCAAGAGCCGCCCTCGGTCGGTTCAGATTCCAGTTTGCGTGCGGCATATCACTCTCGGGAATAGGCAGCGACGAGGAAGTGTTGGTAGACCGATCGGTTTAGTTGGGATCGGCCCGGTGTTCGGCGTCCGGTCCACTGTATTCTCAAACCCCGGATCCTTGCCAAGGAGACTCCCATGCCACGTCTGCCCGTTGTCGACCCCGCCACCGCCACCGGCCCCGTCAAAGAGATCTTCGACGGCCCGCTCAAGGGCATGCACATCAACTTGTTCAAGGGCATGGCCAACAGCCCGACCGGCCTCAAGGCCTATCTCGGTCTCGCCGAGGCGCTCGCGGCCGGTTCGCTGAGTGACAAGGAAAAAGAAACCATCGCCCTCGTCATTGGTGAGGCCAACAGCTGCGATTATTGCGTTGCGGCCCACACCATGCTGGGCAAGAAGGCCGGTCTCACCGAAGACCAGACCGTCGCCGCCCGCAAGGGTGAACTGAGCGACGATGCGAAACTGGCAGAACTCGTGAACTTCACACGGGCCATCGTCGAGAAAAAAGGCTTCGTCGACGAGGCAGATGTCGACGCTTTCAAGTCGGTTGGGTACTCCGATGCGAACATCGTCGAGGTCGTCGTGACGTTCACGCTGAATACCTACACCAATTACTTCAACCACCTCAACGCGACCGAGGTTGATTTCCCGGCCGTCCCCGCCCTCGCGTAAATCGTCAGATCTTCACGCACACCGTCTGAGCCCGGAGGCCCACGCCTCCGGGCGGTGCTGCGCGCACACCCGGGTACAGTGCATCGTATGACGACGCGCACCGCGCACATCGCCTGCTACTCCGGGTCGTTCGATCCGCCCACGCTGGGCCACCTCGATGTGATCCGCCGCGGACGCCGCATTTTCGACGAGATCGTCGTCGCGATCGGGCAGAACCCCGCGAAGTCCACGCTGTTCTCAGCCGACGAGCGGCAGGCCCTGATGCAGACGCTCGTCTCCGAGATCGAGGCCGAGGAGCCCGGTGAGGGTCTCACACGTGTCGAGCGGTTCGACGGGCTGACCGTCGAGTTTGCGCGCGCCCAGGGTGCCTCGGTCCTGCTCCGCGGCGTCCGAAACCTCTCCGATCTCACCAACGAGCTGCAGATGGCGACCACCAACGAGCGCGTCGGCGGGATGGAAACGGTGTTCGTGGGTGCGGGTGGTGACTTCGCCTATATCTCGTCCACGCTCATCCGCCAGATCACCGCCATGGCGGACGATCTCGCCAAGCTCGAGGCGTTGTGCCCGCCACTCGTTATCGAGGCCCTGCGTGCCAAGAAAGCTGCGAATCACGAGCTCCTCCGCGATCTGCTGGATGGTGCGAGCGGGTGAATACACCGCCGGTATAGGCTCGCGTCCATGCTCGACGTCCGCGTGATCAGCATCGGCGCTCTGGACGCCCACCCCGAGTGGGGCGAGGGCAATCCAGTGCGCACCGCGCACGCCACCACCACGCTCGTGCGCTCGGGTGATCGCATCATCCTGGTTGATCCGGCCCTCCCGCCGCAGATCCTGGCAGCGAGGCTCGGTGAACGGGCCGGCCTCGAAGCCGGCGCGGTCACCGACGTGTTCCTCACCTGTTTCCGCCCTGATGTCCGCCGCGGACTGGAAGCCTTCGACGGCGCCAACTGGCTGGTGAGCGAGGCCGAGCGGGAATCGGTCGGCGTGTCCATGGTCCAGGCCTATCAGCGGGCCGAGGAGGCAGCCGACACCGAGCTCGCCGATCAGCTCAAACGGGATATCGGGCTTCTCCACCGATGCACCGCCGCGCCCGATCGCCTCGCCGACCACATCGACCTCTTCCCGCTGCCCGGTGTCACGCCGGGTCTGTGCGGCCTGCTCATCGCTGAGCGCCGACGGACGGTGCTGGTGACCGGCGATGCGGTGGCCACTCTCGAACAT
The DNA here is from genome assembly GCA_038747915.1 of Planctomycetota bacterium. Lineage (GTDB taxonomy): Bacteria > Planctomycetota > Phycisphaerae > Phycisphaerales > UBA1924 > JBCDAP01. The sequence continues at coordinate 66,725 of JBCDJJ010000003.1, forward strand.
CTCGAGGCGGGGCGCGTGGTCCGGTGGGCCGCAGATGTCGAGCGGGCCCGAGAATCGTTCGCGGAGGCGGTGGAGATCGCCGATGTGCTGGTGCCCGGTCGCGACAACGTGCTGATCAACCCGACCCGTGGTGCGTTCTGATACGAAAGGCGCGGAGGAGCCATGTCCCAGGTTCGAACCGATCACCGTGGCACTTGGTGTTCTGCGGCCATGCTCGTGGCTCTTGCGGTCCTCGCACTGCCGGGCACACAGCTCGCCGGTGCGCACCAGCCACAAGGCCCGCCGATCTCGACCGACGGTGCGAAGGTCCAGGCCGAGTTCGAAGCCGGACTCCGGCTCGGCGCACGCGCCGCGAGCGTGCGCGCGCGGCTGGCCGTCGCGCCGATGGTCGTGATCGTGTCGGATCCGCGGACCTACCTCGCGGTGCTCGAGCAGTGGTCGATCGAGCGACGGTTCCCCGTGCTGATCGACGATGGGACGATGGGCGCACGCGACGACATCGCCCGCTTCGTGCGCGCTTTCGAGCCCGAACGGGTTGTCCTGCATCCACCTGCTGGGATCGTCGATCGTCCGCTTCCCGATGCGGCCGAGCGGGTGATCCGCTCGGCCTGGAACGGTGATGACGATACGACCACCCGCGAAGCGTGGAACACCGTCGGCCTCACACCCATGGGCATCGTGGTGGCGAGCGATGACGATCCCGCATGGACCGCAGCGATCGCCCTCGCCGCTGGACGCGGTCAGCCGATTGCCTGGGTTGGCGCCATCGGGACGTCACTCAACGGCTCGCTCCGCGAGGCGTCCATCGATCAACTCCGCACCGCCGCAACGCGCGCAGCGGACGCGCACGAACTCGCGTGGCAAGGCCTCGGCGACGATGTTGATGCCGTCACCCTGTGCCTCACGCTCCCCTCGGGCACGGGCGGCGGGCCGCTCGCCCTCACCGATGTGCTGCCACGGCACGAATCGGGCGATCGATGGGCGTTCGCGGGGCTCATCGCCGGTTCCGAGGCCGAGGCGGCTTATGACGCGATGTGCGCGCTCTTCCTGCGCGCCGAGCGCGCCTGGATGTTCGATGGGTACCCGGCTTCCTTTGCGGCGCCGTATCAGCTCGGCGGTGTCGAGTCGGTGTTCGATCAACTCAAGATCGACGCCCAGGTCTTCCCATCCTCTTCGGCCGACCGGTGGCGCGCGCTCACGCGGCGTGGTGTTGATGCCGGGCTGATCCACGTGAACACCAGGGGGCAGTCCACCTGGTTCGACCTCGAGCCCGGCCGGCTGACATCCGATGAGCTACCGATGCTGCGTCGGCCCGCTGCGGTGCATTTCATCCACTCGTTCTCCGCGCGATCGATGGGCGATCGCCGCACGCTCGGTCGGCGATGGCTCGACGCGGGCGCGTTCTCGTACACGGGTTCGGTGCACGAGCCGCTGCTGTCGGCCTTCGTGCCGGCCGAGGTGCTGGTCCGGCGACTCGGCGGAGGCATGCCGATCGGCGCCGCCATGCGGATCGACGGCGCGGGTGCCTGGAAGATCAACCTGTTTGGTGACCCGCTCTGGATGTTGGTCGGCCCGCACCCGGGGCGCGCGGAAGTCGATGCCAGGCTGGATGGGGTGCCGAGCGCCGATGCGGTGTTCGCCGATGCCCTTCGAGGCCAGGACTTCGCGCGTGCTGCACGCCTGCTCGTCATGCTTGGCCGCGACGATGATGTCACGCAGCTCGTGACCGCGATCGATGTTGATGAGAACACCGTGGTTTCGCCCGAGCTGGCCGTAGAGGCATTCGGCGCCGCGGTGCGCACGGGCCGGGGAGAGCTCGCGGCATCGCTCTTCGAGCGCATGCCCCCAGACTCCCAGCGTGAACCGGGCGTCGCCGCGATGCTGTGGACCGCGCTCGCGGATGAGTTCCGACCCGGCGGCGATGCGACCATGCTCGCGCTCATGAGCGCCCACGTGCCCGATGCCGACCTCCCGATGAATGCCAAGCGACTCGAGCCGCACCTCCGGCGGGCGCTCGGCGGCGCGGCGGTCCGCGCGATGTACGAGCGACTGATCGAGCAGACGGAGTCGGAGGGCCTCCGGGCTCGTCTCCGCCGCGCCGCGGGGATCAACGAGCCGTGACCGAGGTGGTGTCCCACCGGCTCGATGCCTTGGTCGGTGCATGGCGGGTCGAGCGACGCACCCCCCAGGGCATCATCGCGTGCGGAGCCGCACAGGTTGTCGTGTCGCCGACCGATCCGAGCACACTCGACTACACGGAGTCAGGTCAGCGTACGGACAGCACTTCCACGCTCGGGTACACACGTCGATACCACATCACCCCGGCTGATTCGGTCAGCGCTGCGTGCCCCCCGAGGTGCCGTGGTCTGGAGGATGCCGAAGGCATCCGAAGGCCACGCGAGAGCGGGGGCACTCAAGACGTATCGCGGCCCTCGCTTCGCTTAGACCACAGCACCTGTGCAAGGTCCGATTCCAGATTGTGGTGGCACGGAGTCCGCATCGATCTGGCCGATGCCCCGTACTCATTCACGGTGGTCTTACGGCAAAGATTGATGACACATGGCATCGTCTGGGCGGGCGACGCCTGCTGCAGCAACGATCGCTACCGCTGGATCGCAGCAATGAACTCAGATCGCCAGATCAGGGTGCGGTGCCGCGTCCGCGGGCCACAGAAAAATGATCGACTCATGATCGCACTGAGTCGACGCTGAATGCTCCGTCGAGCGTGCCCGCCCGACGGAGCGGTTGATGTGCCGGCCGATCAAGGAAAGTGCGTCAGGGAAGAATGACCGAGTCGATCACGTGCACCACGCCGTTGGCGGCCTCGATGTCGGTGCTCAGGATGGACGCACCGCCGATGGTTGCCCCGGCGTTCGAGACGGAGACCGGCGCAGAGAAGCCCGAGGCGGTGGTCACGGTTCTGAGATGCACGACCTGGTCCGCGTATACGCGACCGGGCACCACGTGCGCCTTGAGAATGCTCTCGAGCGTCTGACGGTTCTGCGGCTTGAGCAGATCCTCCACGGTACCAGCGGGCAGCTTCGCGAACGCAGCATCGGTCGGCGCGAACACGGTGTACGGCTCGTCGCCGGTGAGCACCGGGGCAAGGCCCGCTGCGCCGGCCGCTGCGAGCAGCGTCGAGAACTGCCCCGCGTCGGTCGCGACCTCGACGATGTTCCGCTGCTCGGGCAGCAGCACCGTATCGATCACGTGGACCACGCCGTTCGAGGCCTCGATATCCACCGCGGTCACGCGCGCATTGTCGATCGCGACACCGGCCGAGCCGCCAGCGGCGATGTCGACCCGCTGGCCGTTCACCGTCGTCGCGTTCGAGAGCTCAACCACCTGCTTCGCCTTCACCGTCTGCGGCACCACGTGGTAGGTCAGGATCGCCTTGAGCTGATCGTGGTTCTCCGGCCTCAGCAGGTTCTCCACGGTGCCCGCGGGGAGCTTGGCGAACGCAGCATTGGTCGGCGCGAAGACGGTGAACGATCCCTCACCGTCGAGCACGGAGTCCAGACCCGCGGTCTGCAGCGCGGTCACGAGCGTGGAGAAGTTCGGATCGCCCGCTGCGATCGAGGTGATCGAGGGGATCGAATGCGCGGAAGACGATGACGATGTGCCGCACCCGTGAGCGAGCGCGAAGGGGGCGCTCGCTGAGAGCGCAGCAACAACAACGAGGGACTTCAACATGACAACTCCTTAGCAGTGTGAACAGCACCCGGCGGCTCGGGCGAAGAGTGCCGCCGGCCGCGCACACCGGAGTTCGGCGCGCACGACCGCGCGGATGCTCAGCCCCGCAAACTGCTTGTCGGTCCGGCACGTCGCGTGCGGAGGAACACGCGAGCGGTGCTTCTGATCTCCCTGTAACCGCTACTGCGTCAGCACCCAGTACGACGCATCGACCGCACCAACACGGGTGTTCTCGGTGCCCCGAGGGAGCAGACCCGAGGCCGAGTACGGGCGATCCCCACGGTTCACCACGACGACGACCCGATCGCCGTTGAGCGCACGTTCGAAGGCGAACACATCGTCACGGCCCGTATCAAGGTGCCGCACCGACCCGAACCGCAGGATCGGTCCGAGCGTCTCGTCGCGACGGAGCGTGAACCACTCGGCGTACCGCTCGTACCACCCAGGAATGTGGTTGTCGTCGGGGTTCTCCATCGCGCCGAGCTCGGGCCACGGTGTGGGCTTGCGGTCGGTCGGGTCATCGGCGCCCCACGCCCCGAGCTCGTCGGCGTAGTAGATCATCGGGGCGCCCAGGTAGGTCGCCTGGATCGCGATGCCGAGCACCGAGAGTTCGAAGTGGGCTTCGGTGGGTCGTGAGCCGTCGTAGTGCGGCCCGTTGTCCTGCGGGCGGTTGCCCTGGTCGTAATCGCGCCCGGGGTTGAAGAGCTGGCTCACCCACCGATCGGTGTCGTGGCTTGCGAAGAGGTTTTGGTGGATGAGGTTGATCTCGGCAGCATCATCGAACGCTTCGGTCTCCAGGCGGCGCGCCAGGTCGTAGCTGGTGGTGCCCGGCCGGATACCGAGCCAGTCGCCGAAGGCCATCGCGAAGGGGTAGTGCATGTGAGTGTCGAAGTGGATGCCCGAGTTGATCACCGGGTCGGCCTCATGGTCGGACCAGATCTCCGCGATAATCACCGCGTCGTGGTTGATGCTCTTGACGAGTCTCCGCCAGTCCTCCCAGAACGGCAGGCCGATGTCGAGCGGCACATCGAGCCGCCACCCGTCGATGCCGTCGGACGGATCGCCATCGTTGTTCGGATCCATCCACCGCCGCGTGACCGCGAAGATGTGGTCCTTCACCTCGGGTACCAGGTCGCCCGTCGCGGTCTGCTTGAACTTGGGCAGCCACCCGTCCGGACCATCCCACGCGCGCCAGGACTCGAGCGCACCACTCTGCTCGTTGTATTCGGCGTAGAACCAGTCGGCGTAGGGCGACCGGTTGCCCTTCTCGATGATGTCCTGCCACGCCCAGAACTCGCGGCCGGTGTGGTTCCACACACCGTCGATCACCACACGGATGCCGTGCGCACGGGCAGCGGGCAAGAACTCGTCGATGAAGTACCGGTCAGCGGGTGTCCACCCCCACGTGCTCGGGTCCGCTGGGTTTTCGCCCTCGGGGTACTCAAAGACCGGCCCGACTCGGCCGGCAGTCGCGGGCGTGCCGAAATTGTCGTCGATGTGGTGGTAGGCCGTGGCGTCGTACTTGTGCATCGAGTCGCCCTCGAACACCGGGTTGAAGTAGATCGCCGTCACGCCGAGGTCTTTGAGGTAGCCCAGCTTCTCCTGCACGCCCTGCAGGTCGCCGCCGTACCGGCGATCCCACACCACGTGGTAGAGATCACCGCCCTGGCGCTCCGGCATCGGGTGTCCGAGCGGCGTGCCCGTGCGCTCGTGCCAGGCGGTTCGCTCGTCGTTGTCGATCGAGTACCAGTCGGCGGCCCACTCCTCGAAGAAGATGGACGGCCGGCTCGGATCGTTGAGCGGGTTCCCGTTGCGGAACCGCTCCGCGAAGATCTGATACCACACCGCGCCCTTCGCCCAGTCTGGCAGATCGATCCCGGGCTCGAGCGGCGCCGTGAACCAGTCGGTCGTGAACGATGCGTCGCCGTCCTTCAGCTCGAAGCGGTAGGTCACACCGCCAGGGGCATCGCGCGGCATGTCGAGCATCGCGCGCGCACGCCACCGGTCGAAACCGTCCGCTGTGTGATCCTGGTGCAACGGCACACGGATCGTCTCGGGCTCCGACCGGGCGGTCCCGGGGAACGCGACGAGCGTGATCGACTCCACATCGCCCGAGAGCGTGGTGATGGCGGCATCAAAGAGACCGAGCCCATCGGAGACCGCCGTGAAGTCGCCGGGCAGGTCCGGCGTGTGGCGCACGCCCGCACCGTTGATGTGACCCGGCGCGGCCGGCCCAAGCTCTTCGGCGGTCGGCCCAGCGATCACGACGGATCGGTCGGATGCCGGGTCGGCGATCCGCCGGCTGCCGTCGATCAAGAAGCCGTACTCGAACGTCCCGGGCGGCAGGTCGACAATCGCGCGGTACGTGCCGTCGATGTCGGGCAGCATCGGGATCGCGCGATCCGAGGTGGGTGGCGCCCACGCGTTGAAATCACCGATCAGGTGGACCGTCTCGGGGAGCGGCTGGCCGTGGTCGCGGGGTGTGTAGGTGAAGCGTCGCCAGTGGCCAGCATGAAGGATCCCGTCCTCGCTCGTCCGGACGAGCGCACCGTCGCGCACTTGAATGACGTGCTCACCGCGGGGCACGTCGACCGGCTCGCCTTCCATAACGGTTCGATCGTCCAGAGCGAACGTGACCCGGGCGGTCGCGGGCGTGAGCGCGGACACAAGTGCCCGAAACACGCCGTCACCCTGGTGCTCGAAATCAGAGAACGAGACGGTGCGCGGAGCGACCGCGGAGAGCTGGTGCGCTTCGTAGATGCGAAGCATGCCCGTGACCGACCCAATGGTCCCTTCACGAGGCATGGTGCCGCTTTGGCCTTCCCACAGCCCGAGTTCCCAGTCCAGCAGTGTGCCACCTCGGGTGGCTTCGATGTGAAGCTGCCCAGCCGATTGATCGAACGCAATCGCTGTCTCTTGGAAGTCGCAGGCCTGCTCGACCACAGTTGAGGCATCCGTGTCATCGGTTGGAACCACGATGTTGGAGGTGCATGACACACCGGGTCGATCCGGGAAGCGAGTCGTGAGCTGCGCGCGCACGCCAGCGTTCTCGACGCCGGAGTTGGTCAAGCTTTGCGTGTAATCGATGACGAATGGCTGTCCAGCAGATGGCGTGCCGAGGACCCGCGCCACAACGAAGGGCTTGTCGATCGACGCCACCACACGCGACCACCGCGCGTCGTTGACATCCAGCTCGATGCGGAGCTTCGCGAGCGCCGGTACATCGAGCAGAATGTCACCGCCCGGCTGAACGAGCGAACCATCGCCCGCGTCACCGAGATGACCTGCGCCCCAGTCGCCGTTGCGCACAAATTTAAAGCGGTGCTCGCCGGGCGGCACGATCCGCTCCAGGCCGAACCGGCCCGTGTGCCCCTGCACCGGCGTCATCTCCCAGTCGACATCCACGGTATTCCACCCGTTGAAGGTGCCGGCGAGCCGCCAGATCGACTGGGCGACCGCGCCCGGCGCCGACGCGACCGTGAACAGCGCCGCGATGCACGCAAAGACAGCAGCGAGACGCCGCTCGGATAGAAAGCGACCACAGTGGGGCATGGTGATGCTCCTTTGGGAAAGTCGTGACCTCTTGCTCTCTCGAACGCCGGAACGAGCCGGCGGCGAGTTGTGTTCGCCCTGACTCTAGCCTTCAACCGGCCTGCAGGACTCGCGCGGCACCAGCGAGACGTCGACCACCTCGCTGATCCGCTGACCCGAGGCGAACTCGAGCTTCTTCTCGACGATGTCGATCATCTGCCGGGCCGCGACCGCGCCGACGTCGAAGAAGTTCATCCGGATGGTCGTGAGTGGCGGATCCGCGAGTGGGGCGGTGGCGATGTCGTCGCACCCGAGCACGGAGACATCCACACCCGGTTTCAACCCACGTTCACGCAGGGATTGGTACACGCCGAGGGCCATCTTGTCGTTCGCCGCGAAGATCGCGGTGAGCTTGGGATCGCGCTCCAGCAGCTCATCGGCCGCAAGCTTGCCCGTCTCGGCTTGCAGCTGCCCGTCGACGATCATCGAAGAACTCGTCGCTACCCCGTGCTCCTTGAGCGTCTCCACGAACGCCGCGGTGAGCTCAGCAGAGGTGAGCACGACATCGCGCGGCCCGGACACGTGCCCGATGCGGTGGTGCCCGAGTTCGATCAGGTAGCTCGCTGCGAGTTGACCCGCGCCGCTGTAGTCACAGACCACATGGTGCAGGTCGAGTTTCTCGAGCCGGTTGTTGACGAGGATGAGCGGCCGGTCAGACTCGGCAAAGTCCTCGAGCCACTCGTGCTCCGCGGTCGCACCCACGAAGAGGATCGCATCAACCGCGTTCTCCTCGACGATCGTGAGGTACTCCTTGCGGCGGATGTAGTCCCGCCGGGCGACCTCGAGGAGGATGCGGTAGCCCCGGTCCGCAGCGGACTCGTAGATCCCGGAGATGATCTCGCCGAAGTAGGCATCCGCGAACGCGTGCTGCAGAGCGGGCACCAGCACCGCGAGTGTGTTGGCACGCCGGTTGGGCAAGCCGCGCGCCAATCGGGACGGTGTGTAGTGCAGCTTCTCGATGGCGGCCCGCACACGCTGACGTGTCGGCTCACTGATCCGCTGATCGTTGCCATTGATGACCAGCGAGACCGTGGTGAGGCTCACGCCAGACTCGCGGGCGACGTCTCGGATGTTGGCGCGTCGCTTGCCCATAGGGGGGGATTTCCGGCGGCGGTCGGAGGGTGGGGGAGCTGGAGAAGCCATCAGAGTAGGTCCTCTGTCGTGATTGTGTGCGCGTGGGGTGTCTGTTTGGCAGAAGGGATGGAATTTTTCGTCGACGAAAGTCATTAAAACGCTTGATCAGACCGATATGGAAGCTAGAATTGTAAAGCGTTTTACTCTGTAGTACGACGCGACGTGTTCTCCGGTTGCCCTCGAGCAAGACAAATCGTGAAGACGAGGCCAGCGAGCCGGTCCACGACCGGTCGCCTCTGAATTGGAGCTGCGCTATGACCACGCCCATTCGCTCGAACGCACGCACCCGAGTCCAGACATTCGGGTTCACCCTTATTGAACTGCTTGTCGTGGTCGCGGTGATCGCGCTGCTCATCGGTCTCCTGCTTCCCGCGCTCGGCCAGGCCCGGAGCGCTGCGTTCAAGGCCGTGACCCAGGGCAACCTGCGGCAGCTGGTGATCAACATGAACCTCTACGCCGGCGACAACGACGAGGCGTACCCGACGCTGCCACCGCCCTCGTCGGTCAACAGCGATCTGATCATCACGCACTGGAACACGCCGGCCCGCTCCCGTCCAGGCCCCACCGGCGATGGCACCGGGTGGGAGACGTTCGCCACGGGCGATGGGTCCGCTGGTCAGCAGCCCGGCATGGCCGGCTACGGTGGATTCGCCGGGTTCTTCTCGCTCAAACAGCGCAGCGAGGTGAACACCGGTCTGGTCGACGACGCAGCCGAGGACGGTCAGATGGTCGTCTACACCGGCTTCGACGGCCCGGTTGCCGAGACCGAGGTTCGCGACAGCGACCCGCTCATGCGGCCGTACATGCCGGACCTGGCAGCACACGAGATCTTGCAGTCCCCCGCGGACGTGATCGACGGTGAAGTCTCGACCGCTGCGGATGCCAGTGATCGGAACCAGCAGGCGGTCCGCGTCCGCAGCATCGGCGACCTCTCCTACGCCAACACCCTGACCTTCGATGATCCGAACGACGGCCCGTCCTGGGAGAACAACGTCGTCTGGCACAACATCAGCTTCCTCTTCATCGCCGGACTCAACCGTAGCTCCGCGGGCTCCCTGGCATTCATCGGTGATGAGTCCAACTGGAACGACATCGGTGGCGGCAGCTACGCGACGGATCTTGGCACGCTCCGTCACAACGCCGGCAATGTGTCGGGCGCGGAAGACATCGAGCCCGGCTACTCCGAGGATGACAACTTCGGAGCTCAGGGCGGCCACTTCGCCTACACAGATGGCAGTGTCGTCTTCCTCCGCCAGGAATCAAAGCGCAACGCCCTCGGTGATGTGGTTGTCTACCCCCACGAAGAGGTCTTCATCGAAGAGATCAACCGCCGCAAGCGTCCTGGCGGGACGACCACGGTGCAGACGATCGACTGAGCAATACACCTCGGTCGAGGTCGACTCACCGGTCTGAGTCGTCATAGACCAACCTGCTTGAACGAGCAGGAGAACACGCGGCGTTCGGCCTCACCGGGCGGAACGCCGTTTTTCATTGGAGTGTCTGTCTCCTACCGGATGATGGCATCAGGTCAGTGCGCGATCCAGATGGTCGAGCACCGTGCGTGTTTGATCTCGTCGTCTGGAGGATGCCGAAGGCATCCGAAGGCTACGCGAATGCTGCTCGTCTTGCTGTGCGCTGTATGCCCTTCGCGTGGCTCAGACCACGGCACCGAGCGCGAACATGATCCAGCAGACGTTCTAGCGCAGACCACGTCAACTTGTCTCGCCAATCAGTGGCGTGATCAGCCGACTCCTGGGCTTGGGTGCCACTGGCGGCTTGCCCGCCAGTGTTCAAGGACTTCGATGTTCGCACTGGTGGGCAAGCCACCAGTGGCACCCGCAACGAATTGACTTGGAACGCGCTAGTTGTCTCCGCACACACTCCCGAAGGCGACTAAGACGCTGAAGAAGTCGCTCACGCCGACGAACCCATCGCCGTCGAGGTCGGCGCCGTCGTTGGGCGGCTCTGCTGGCGAGCCGAAGGCGACCAGCATCATGAGGAAGTCTTCCGCATCGACAAAGAGATCGCCGTTTGTGTCGCCGGGGCAACGCGGCCCGAGACTCGGCGTGCGGTTGAGCGCCGGATAGGCCTGGAGCGCGGTCGAGGTCGTTGCGATGAAGTCCGGCAGGCCATCCGCGTCGAGGTCCGGCAACGACACATCGAAGGTGCGCTCGGGTGTTGTGACCTCTTGAACAACCAGCCCATCCTCGGCATTGCGAAGCAGTGTGTACCCTTCCTCACCCGCCAGACTCACCACCAGGTCGGGGCGGGTGTCTTGGTCGAGGTCGACAACGCGCACTCGTGTCGGCTGCTGGCCGACGAATGGGCGGCCCTGTGAGATGAGTGCGCCATTCTCATCGGCATCGAAACGCTCGATCGAGCCGGCAGAGTTGAGTGTCACCACGAGATCGTCCCGCGCATCGCGCGAGAGGTCCGTCGCCATCAGGTGCCGCGGTCGTCGTCCCGTTGCGAGCGACTGTGACTCGCTCGTGAACACGCCGGCGCCATCACCGAGCCAGATCGACACTCGATCCGTCAGCTCGCTCGAGATCGCGAGGTCATTCACCTCGTCGCGGTCGAAGTCGCCGATCGCGATGCCAGCGGGTGTGATCACGCCGGTGATGGTCGGCTCGAGAGCCAGCGTGCCGGTGCCGTCGTTGAAGGCGATCGCGAAGCCGGCGAGGTCGATCAGCGTGACCGCCAGATCGATCGACCCGTCGCCGTCGAGGTCGCCCGCAGCGATCGCGGTAGGCACGCCGGGCAGCTGAATCTGCTGAATGAAAAGGAGGGTGTCCGCCTCGGTCCGCTCGAGAATCATGATCCGCTTGCCCGCGGCTGTGATGACGACCAATTCGGACTGCCCGTCACCATCCACGTCGGCGGCGATCGCAGCGGTCGGCATCGCGCCGAGGGCGAGCGATGGAAGTACCGACACGCCCCCGGAGCCCGTCGCCAGCATCGGCCCCACCGCAGAGAGCGATGGGTGCATCACGGCGACCAGGTCCGGCCGGCCCGGGGCCACGAGCACGGGCGCATCGCCGCCCGGCGCGAGCGTGTTGATGTTCGGCTGATGGACGAGGGTGAACGGGTCCTGTGCGCACACGATCGCGCTGCCGAGACAAGCGGCGAGCACCAGGCACACCAGGATGCGAGCCTTGGGGCGTTCCACGCGCGGCTCTCCTCCGCGCGACAATCGCGCGGCCGTCTCCGACGGTACGGCGAATCATCGACCGAGTGGGCACGAGATCCCCAGTCACGGCGCCCCACCCCTCGAGATGCGCCGGATGTGCCCCAAGGCCGCGTCCGAGAATGCCCGCAGCGTCCGAAAACCACCGCTCGGTACACTCCACGCCATGATCGGCAGAGAGAGACGGAGCCGGAGAAACGCAGCCTGCGGCTTGGCCCTGTGCGCCGGGGCGGCGATCGCCCAGCCCGACCCGACGCCACCACCAGTCGAGCCTCCGCCACCCGTGATCCCGGCGCCGCATCCAACACTCACCGAGGTGATGTTCAACGTACCCCGCGGGGCCGAGGGTGATGCCACCGGCGATGGCTCCCGTGACGCAGCGGGCGACGAGTTCGTCGAGCTCTACAACCCGCACGACGAGCCGATCGACCTCCGCGGGTACACCCTCACCAACTGGCTCACGACCGACGATGAGAAGGAGAAACGAGGTGTGCGGTTCACCTTCCCGAGGTTTCGGCTCGGCCCGGGCGAGACCGTCGTCGTGTTCAACGGCGTCGAAAGCCGCATCGGCGGAGCCGTTGGCTCGCCGGCGCGCGCCCCGCGTCAACCCAACGCGAGTTTCGGCAGCGCCTGGGTGTTCCGCATGGGCAACACCTCGGCGAACAACTCGTTCAACAACAACTCCGATTTCGTGTTGCTCACCTCGGCCGACGGCGAGCCGATCGAGGCCGTCGCATGGGGCAACACGACCTGGCCGCAGATCGAGGAGGCGCTGCGGATCGCTGACGTCGGCAAGAACCCGGGGGGCTCCGCCGTGCGCACGGACGTGAACAACACCGACATGTGGCCGCACGTCGATGTGGATGGACGGACCTTCTCGCCGGGCGAGCAGGTGAGTGAGGTGGTCAGCGGCCCGTGACCACGAAGGAACTCAACACCGCTGCTGCTCCAGGACGAACGCGTCGTGATGTCCCCCGTATCGGCTCTCCAGCGTCGCGCTGATCTCTCTATCCTTTGGTGACGACGACCTCCCCGCTGAAGCACGACTCGACGTCATCGGGTTCGGAGATCCGCGTTTTTCCGGCTCGGCCCGGGTTCTCACTTCCGCTTGATCTTGTGCAGCGTGTGCTTGCGCAGCCGCGGGCAGTACTTGCTGAAGCCGTCCTTGAGCTTCTCGTCGATCCCGCCCTTGACGTTGATCGAGGTGCGGTAGTTCAGATCGCCGGTCTCCGAGCACTGGAGCCAGACGTACTCGCGGGCGTCGCCCTTCTTCTTGGCCATGGCGGTAGTCCTGTGGTCGGGCGCCGAGCCCCTGATGTGGGCGGCGCAGCGTGCGGTGAAAAACGCTCGCGCCCGCGGTCGAGCGAGCGCGAGTGGTGGGTGGACTGGGTTTACTCGACGATCGCGGTCACCACGCCCGAGCCGACCGTGCGGCCGCCCTCACGGATGGCGAAGCGGAGGCCCTCTTCCATGGCGATCGGCTTCTCGTTCAGGTCCACGGAGATCGTCACGTTATCGCCGGGCATGCACATCTCGGCGCCGCCCTTGAGCTCGACCGAGCCGGTCACATCGGTGGTACGGAAGTAGAACTGCGGCTTGTACCCGGTGAAGAACGGGGTGTGGCGACCGCCCTCTTCCTTGGTCAGCACGTAGATCTCGCCCTCGAACTTGGTGTGCGGCGTGATCGAGCCGGGCTTGCAGAGCACCTGCCCACGCTGAACCATGTCCTTCTCGATGCCGCGGAGGAGCGTGCCGCAGTTGTCGCCGGCCTGGGCCTCGTCGAGCGTCTTGTTGAACATCTCGACACCGGTGATGGTCGTCTTCTGGGCTTCCTTGGTCAGACCGATGATCTCGGCCTCGTCGCCGACCTTGAGCGTGCCACGCTCGACACGGCCGGTGGTCACCGTGCCGCGACCCTTGATCGAGAACACATCCTCGATGGCCAGCAGGAAGGGCTTGTCGGTCTCACGCTCGGGCTCGGGGATGAAGTTGTCGAGCGCATCGAAGAGCTCGTCGACGCCCTTCGACGCGGCATCGTCGGTCGGGTTCTCCATCGTGGCCTTGGCCTGCACATGCACCACCGGGCAGTCGTCGCCGGGGAATTCGTACTTGTTGAGCAGCTCACGGACCTCCATCTCGACGAGCTCCAGGAGCTCCTCGTCGTCGACGAGGTCGACCTTGTTGAGCGCGACCACGATGTAGGGCACGCCCACCTGGCGGGCCAGCAGCACGTGCTCGCGGGTCTGCGGCATCGGGCCGTCCGCAGCGGACACCACGAGGATCGCACCGTCCATCTGGGCGGCACCGGTGATCATGTTCTTCACGAAGTCGGCGTGGCCCGGGCAGTCCACGTGGGCGTAGTGCCGGGTGTCGGTCTCGTACTCCACGTGCGACGAGTGGATCGTCACCGTCTTCGAGGAGTCGCGGACGGTGCCGCCCTTGGTGATCTCGGCGTAGCTCTTGATCTCGCCGCCGTGCTTGGCCGCCGAGCGGGCCACCAGGGCCGCGGTGAGGGTGGACTTGCCGTGGTCGATGTGACCGATCGTGCCAACGTTGACGTGGGGCTTGGTGCGCTCGAAGGTGCCCTTGGCCATGAGAGTTGCCTCCGCCGGCCCAGCGCCGGCTCGATGCTCAATCGTGAACCGTCAGGCAGGCCCCGCTCGAACGTGTCGAGGGCGAACGCTTGCCAGAACGAAGTGTGCGACGCCGCCCGAACCGTTCGGGTCGGCTCCAAGAAACGGCGGACAGGCCGCCACAGCCATCGATGGGACTTGAACCCATGACCTCACCCTTACCAAGGGTGTGCTCTACCACTGAGCTACGATGGCAGCGCCGGACCCACCGCCCGGGCGGACCGAAGAGCGTAGTGGAGGCGGCAAGAGGCGACAAGTCAAGTCACGCGCGGGTCCGACCCCCATCAGTCCCCAACCATCAACGCGATGGCACCGGCCCACTCCCGAGGACCACACCGGGCCCGCTCCGCTACCGTCTGAATCATGCAGATTCTCTTCATCGTGATCGCCATGGCGGTGGGGGGGCTGCTGCCCTTCCAGGCCGCAGCGAACCGGGCCTTCGGCCTCGCGGCGGGCAGCGGGTGGTACGCCGCCATCTGGAATTTCGTGCTCGGCGGCACCGCGCTCGTCGCCATCACGCTGGTGCAGCTCAGGTCCGGCACCATCGCCAGTGGGCCCGACATCTCCGGGCTCCGCACCGTGCCGTGGTGGGGCTGGCTCGGCGGCCTGGTTGGGGCCACGCTGGTGTTCACCGCGCTCAGTCTCGTCCACCGCATCGGGGCGATCGCGCTGCTTGGCGCGCTCGCTGCCGGACAGATCATCAGCGCCGCCATCGTCGACCACTTCGCCCTGGTGAACGTGCCAGAGCGATCACTCACGCCCGGCCGGCTCCTGGGGCTGGCCCTGCTGCTCGGCGGTGTGATCGTGTTCGCGTTGTCGGATCGCGCCGGCGAGGGCTGATGCGCTCGCCGGATTGAGTGTTCACTCCGCGGTGGTGACCCGAGCCCGCGGGTCATCGCTCACCAGGTGATTGAGCATGGTGCCGATGAGTGCAGCGGTCTGCGCCTCGTCGGCGCCGTTGCCGGGCGTGGCGCCATCGCCCACGACCATCACGCTCGGCGTGATGTTCACACCGCGCTCGCCCACAACCTTGAGGAGTTCGATGACCGCCGCGTTGCCCGAGCCGATCTGCTCGGCGATCAGGCGGAACGCCTCGGCCTGGGCGGTGGCTGCGATCTCGATCGACTCCGCCTCCGCCTGGGCCGCGATGATCCGCTGCTGTTTGGATTGCTCGGCGATCTGCACCTCGTACTGGGCGGTCGCGAGGCGGCGTTCTTCCTCGGCTTCCTGCTCGGTGCGCGTCAGCGCTTTGCGTTGTTCCGCGGCTCGCTGCTGTTCCTGGAAGGTCACCTGCTGCTGAAGGGCGATTTCGCGGTCCCGCTGCGTCTTAAGCAGCTCGCCCAGTGTTTCTTCGTTGCCGACATCGCCGATGCTGACGCGGTTAATCGTCACGCCGACACGCGCCATCTCGTCGGCGATCATCACGAGCGACTGCCGCTCCTGCTGGGAACGTTGATTGACGTAGTCGAGGGCCTTGACGCTCTCGGCGTTGTTCCGGAAGACGCTTCGCACGACCGAGTTGAGCTTGCTTAGCACCTTGGCCGACGAGCTGCCGTAGTTCGCCACCACGATCGGCGCATCCTGCGGCCGGATGCGGTACTCGATGCGCACATCGACCGGGAACGTGAAGCCATCACTCGTGCGGACCTCGATCGGTCGTGCTTCGGAGGTGAACGTGCGCGACCTCGGATCGGCTCGATCCGCGAACGCGTCGCGTGATGCTCCTGCCGCGGGTGCGCTGGTCGGCACCCGCCCTCTCTGATCAAGTTCCCTGACGCGCGGTGTGCCCCTCACACTGACCGCATCCTCGACGACGACCCCGCCGGCGTTTGCATTCGCCGTAAATCGCACGATGGTCTCGCCTGTGAAGACCATGGTGACCGCGAAGGCCAGCGGGTTGAGAGGGTGTTTGCCCTTGGAGAGAGGGATCGCACGAATACCCTTCTCGCCCTCGTCTGCAAGGATCACGCTCTCGCCACCGTCGACAGGGACTCGCTCGATAGATGGAGCGCCACCAAAGTTTGCGCCCACAACAGCGACGAATGCTTCGGGCACATCCACGGCATCTGCAATGCTCACCTTGAAGAGTTCGGTGTTGATGCGGTGCTTGCCAGGTGTTAAGACATTTGATTGCGGTCCTTTCCGACCCATTCCCTCGGTCAGGAAGTACACCGGGTCGTTGATGAACCGGCGGAACTCCTCCGGAGAAACCTCGGGCGCAAAGAGCTGCCCGGGCTCGAGCGGTAACCCATCGCGTGCTTCGACCAAGCCCACCATGTCCTGCGGGATCTCGATCAGCGGCACGGTGTTCACATCGAACAGCACCGGCCACAGCCAGAAGTGCCACCCGGGTGACAGCACATTCGCCTGGATGCCCATCTCTCCGGCCGTCGCGATGATCGCTCCGCCCTCGAGCCGCGGCCCGAGCGCGTTCTTGCGGACCAGGCCCACCTCATCGGCACCCACATACCGCACAGAGCTGAGCCCGACGCCGGCGAACAGGACGAGCAGCGCAAGAACGCCGCCCGCTGCCCGGACCGATTTCTGCGGCACCGAGGTGGTCAACGCCACCACGCCCGCGGCCAGAAACACACCGACAATCACGGAGATCCAACCCATCGCCAGCTCCTCTCGCCGTTCTGAGGTTCTTGGGGGTACGGGTTGTACCCGCCTGGCTCTTCGGAGGTTGGGATGTCGGGTTTCACACCACGCGAACGGCGCACAAAAACGCCCCAGTTGAGGCTGGGGCGATCATCGAGGTCGGTGGCGGAGGCATC